>CALXIJ010000020.1 GCA_944388335.1 uncultured Pygmaiobacter sp. | reverse complement strand
GATGATCTCCGGCTTCTCGGTGCCCAGTTCAAAGACCGGGACCCCGGCCTTCTCCCCCACCACCTTGAGCTGGTCGATCGCCGCGGGGCGGTAGATGTCGCAGGCGACCAGCAGCGGGCGATGGCCCTGCGCCGCAAAGTACTTTGCGATCTTGGCCGAGTGGGTGGTCTTGCCGCTGCCCTGCAGCCCGCACATCATCACCGTCGTGGGGGGCTTTGCGTTGATGTGGATGCCCCTGCTCTCGGCGCCCATCAGGGCGGTCAGCTCCTCGCTGACGATCTTGATGACCTGCTGGGCGGGGGTCAGGCTCTCCATCACCTCGGCGCCGATGCACCGCTCGGTCACCTTGGCGATGAACTCCTTCGCGACCTTGTAGTTGACGTCCGCCTCCAGCAGCGCCATCCGCACCTCGCGCATCGCGGCCTTGATGTCCGGCTCGGTCAGCTTGCCCTTGCTGCGCAGCCGCTTGAAGGCGGCGGACAATTTTTCAGTTAAACTCTCAAACGCCATGGACTGCCTCGCTTACTCGCTGATTTTTTCCACAAGGGAGAGGATCTCCTGCGTCTCGCGGGCGATCTTGTCCGAGGGGAGATAGGTCTCCTCGTTCTCAAACCGGATGTCTTTTGCCAGATCCTCGATCCGGGCCAGACTCTCCCGCACCTCGCGGTAACGCCCGGCAAAGCCGACCTTTTCCTCCAGCTCGAGCAGGGTGGCCTCCCCCCGCTTGATCGCGTCCCGCACCCCCTGCCGGGAGATGCCGAAGTTGTCCGCGATCTCCGCCAGCGAGAGGTCGTCGTTGTAGTACTGTTCCATGACGTCCCGCTGCTTGTCGGTCAGGACCTTGCCGTAGAAATCCAGAAGATAGGAGATCTCGAGATTCTTGGCCACCGCACACCCTCCCCTCGCCGCCGGCAGCAGACTGCCGCGCCGTTTTGCCATGTAAAGCAGTTCCCTTTACACAAATGGTATTATAACAAACCGCGCCGGCGGCGTCAAGCGCGTAAAGGAAAAAAACTTGACATTTAAAGCATGGCGCGGCGGGAAAACGGCGCCGCGCTTTTTTTCTGCCGCTTTTCCTGTCGGACTGCGTCGTTTTTGGCTGTGCCGGCGCGCACCTTTTGCATCCCGGATCCCGCTGCCGCGATTGACAAGGCCGGCGCCAGACGGTAGGATAAAAAAGGAAAGATCCCTAAAGATACCTATTTATATATAAAAGAGCTGAAAGAGGTGCCTTTTGGGCGGCGCAGCGCTCTGCTGTGCCGGGACGCGCCGGGATGTTCTGCAAAGGGCAAGCGGCCGCCGGCAAAGGCCTCTCTTTCGGGCGCAGTGCAGAGGAGGGACGCGGATGGCGGTCTTTCACGATTTCACGCAGGTGCGGGGTGCAGGGGAGCTGGTCAGCCTGCCGGGGCTGAGCGCGCGCTACCAGCTCGGGGCGGAACTGCTGGGTTTTGTCAACTTTTCCGGGCCGACCGGCAGCTTCAAGGACAGTCTGGCCGAGGGGATGATCCGGATGGCCGAGCAGGACGGCGCCCTTGCCGCCGGCGGGGTGGTGACCGGCGCGGGCAGCGGTGGGTTTGCCGCGGCGCTGGCGCTGGCCGGCTACCGCACCGGGCACCCGGTGACCCTCTGCCTGCCGGCAACAGTGCCGGATGCGCGGCAGCGCCGGCTCGCCGCGCTGGGCGCGCGGCTGGTGCTCTGCGCCTCGATGCGGGGGCGGGACGGCTGCGAGGCGCGGGCCGCGCGGATTGCCGCCGAGCAGGGCGGCTGGTTTGCGGATGCCTACGGGGATGACCGCAACCCCGAATTTCACCGCCGGGTCACCGGCCCGGCGATTCTGCGGCAGACCGGCGGCAAGCTGGACGCGGTGGTTGTCGGGGTGGGCAGCGGCGGCACCATCTCGGGGGTCGGGGAGCAGATCAAGGCCTGGACCAGCGGGGTGCGGATCATCGCGGTGGAACCCTATGAGAGTCAGGTGCTCGCCGGCGGGTTTGCGGGCGGGCACGGCCTTGTCGGGATCGGCTGCGGATTCGTCCCGGAAAACTACAATCCGTATATTGTCGACGAAATAATACCAATTCCGACCGGGGAAGGGGAGAAAATCGCGGGGGAAGCGCTCTGCAGCGACGGACTCCCCCTCGCACCGGCTTCGGGCGCGGTGCTGGCGGCGGCGCTGGGGCTGGCGCTGAAAAAGGAGTACGCCGGCAAGCGGATCATCGCCGTCCTCGGCGGCCGGGCGATCCTGTAAATGCACCGGCTTTTGCCCGGTGTCTGTTCCGCACCGGGACAGGTCTGCCAACCGCCGCACCTTTCACGGCGCGTGTCGGTTTTTGTCGCCGCGCCGCGGATTGCCGCCAAACCTGCGGCGCCCTTTTTGCGGTGGGGAAAGGATCGCCGGCCCGCATCGCTGTACCGCTTTTTTATTTTTGGGTGCTGTTTGCCTGATCTGTCGAAGAGGGAAGGGAGTTTTTGTATGAAGTTTCACAAGATCTGTCCAAAGTGCGGCGGAACAGAGATCATCCGGGTTGAGGGCAAGGCCGGGGCATACGGCGTGGGGAATAACATTCAGGTCGGATGGACCAACCTCTCCGCTGTTCTGGTACACAGATATGTGTGCTGTGGCTGCGGATACTCTGAGGAATGGATTGACCAGGAGGACATCCCCGCATTGAAGAAGAAGTACAGGTAAGAGAGTGGGGCTTGTCGGCCTGTCGAGAGACAGCGCGAAGGGATTTCCGTGATTCTCTCTTTGTAAAGGCAAATTCCTTGACAAAAAGCAGAGCCCGCAGATCGGCAGCTTGTCGGTCCGCGGGCTCTTTTTTGCCGCCGGATGGGCGGTTTGTTTTCTGTCTTTTACTTCTTTTTCTCCGGCTCCGGCGCGGGATGGAAGTAGATAAAGATGTCGGTGAAGCTGTCGTCCGGCAGCCGGAAGCCGCCGGGGATGGTGCCGACCTTGGTGAATCCGAGCTTCTCATACAGGGCGATTGCGACCTTGTTGGTGCTGACCACCGCGTTGAACTGCAGCCCGGCAAAGCCATGGGCCCGCAGCTGGGACAGGCTGTGCCGCACCAACGCCTCCCCCACCCCGCGGCCGCGGGCCTCCGACGAGACCGCATAGCTGGCGTTTGCAATATGGCCGGCCCGGCCGATGTTGTTCGGATGGAGGATATACAGCCCCTGCACCCTTCCGTCGAGCTCCGCCACCGCGGTCAGGCTCTGGGATGCAAAATACCCTCTGCACTCCTGCAGGCTCAGCGGCGCATCGCCGGGAAAGGCGTTGCCCGCCTCAACCACCTCGTTCCAGATCCTCTGGATCGCCATCAGATCGCTCTCCCCATAGGGCCGGATCCGAATCTCCATTCTTGACTCCCCCTCGTCTTTTGCTGCAACTATTGCTATTTTAGCATATCCGGGGACAAATTCCATCCTTTTTTCTGCGGTTTTGCAGAGAGCAAAACGCCGCCCGCCGAGAAGATCCCGGCGGGCGGCGTTCCTCATCCTAAATTCGGGCGACCCGGCAAAAGGGCTCTCAGCCCTGCGGGAGATTGGACATTCCGATTCCCTGATACCCCTTTTCCGCGGTAAACCCGACCGAGCTGCTCATGCTGACGCCTCCCAGATTGCAGAGGACGACCATCTGCTCGAGTCCGTCGATCTGCGCGGTATAGGTCTGACCGGGGACCCAGCTGTTCTCGCTGTTCTCCTGCGAAAATTCCTGCCATTGCTCTCCGTCTGCGGTAAGCAGGGTGAGGTTCAGCCGGATCTCCTGTTCCTCCAGTTCCTGCGGCACCGTGAAGGTGAGCGTCCCGCTCTCCGCCTCATAGGAGGCGCTGTCGGTCAGCTGCTGCAGCGGGCGGCGCAGCAGCTCCTGCTGCGCCTCGACTGCCTGTGTCATCTGCGGCGAGGCGCCTTTCTCCTCCCCCTGCTGCTGCAGGATCTTGGCCCAGCTTCCCTGTGCGGTGTACTGCACCCCGTCGAGGAAGAGCCGGCTCTCGCCGCCGTCAACCGAGGTGATCAGATGCACCGTCCCATCCCGCATCAGAAGATACAGCCCGTCCATCTGCGGCAGCACGGCGCTGTCGAGCAGCTCCTCCGCAAGGCCGCCCTCCCAATCGGCGGACGCCTTGGCATCCCGCAGCGCCTCGGTCAGCGGTTCGAGCTGTTCCCCCTCAAACCAGACTGCCGAGACCTCCCCCTCTCTCGCATGGATCAGCTCCGCACGGACAAGCTGGTCGGTCTGCAGCTGCCGCAGCCACTGCGGGCGGCTGTCCGCCGGATCAAAGAGCAGGGTCACCGCCAGCACCGCCGCCAGCGCACCGCAGCAGACCGTCAGCGCGATCGTCCGCTTTTTGCCGCTCAGCAGATGCCGGATCCGCCCCTTGACGTCCCCCTCACCGAAGGCCAGCGCCCCGCGGTAGCTCGGGCCGCCCGCCAGATGGAGCAGGGTGCGGGAATAGGCGGCGCGGCGCGCCTCCCCCAGCTGCCGGATCACCTGCTCGTCACAGGAGATCTCGATATCCCGGCAGAGCAGCCGGAACGCCGCCCAGACCAGCGGATTGAACCAGTGCAGGCAGAGGATCAGATGGGCCGCCAGCTTCACCAGCCAGTCACCCCGGCGCAGATGCGTCCGCTCGTGGCGCAAAACCAGTTCCCGCTCCTCCGCGCAGAGCCCGGCAGGCAGATAGATGCGGGGGCGAAAGAGCCCCACGATAAAAGCAGTGGGCAGGCCTTCGAGCTCCCATACGCCGTCAGGGGTGCGCACCGCGCTTTGCAGAGACCGGCGCAGCCGCCAGAGGGAGATCAGGCTGGCCGCTGCCATCCCCGCCGCCCCGATCAGCCAGATAACGGGCAGGATGCTCATCAGGGTGACCCGCGTCTGTGAGATCCCGAGATACCCCTGCGCCGTGCTCTGCGCCGCATTGCCGGTCCACAGCACGCTGTTGAGAAGGGTCTGGGGCGGCGTGAGGGTCTCCCCGCTGGGCATCAGGCTGAAAATCGCGGAGAAACTGACCGGGCAGATCAGCCGGAAAAAGGCCACCAGCCAGAGCAGCGACAGGATCCGGCGGGGCGCGCGGCGCAGCAGCAGCCGGGCGAGGAGCAGAATCAGGATCACATAACTGCCCCGCAGGCTCATCTCGAGAATTTGGTAAAAGAAATTAGCCATGGTGTTCCTCCTCCCACTGGTCGATCAGCGCTTTCAGCTGCGCGGCATCCGTCTCGGAAAGGCCTCTTTTCTCAACAAAGGCGGTCAGGAAACGGGGCAGCGAGCCGCCGAACCCCTCCTGAATCACCGCCTCCCCCCGCAGCCGGTGGTATTCGTCCCGACTGAGGGCGGCGGTAACGGTGGCACCCTCGTTTTTGGCCACCCCGAGCGCGCAGAGCTTGCGCAGCATGGTGTAGGTGGTCGATTTTTTCCATCCGAGCCGCTGGGTACACAGCTGCACCAGCTCGCCCGAGCCGATCGGCGCCGCCTCCCAGATCAATTCCGCGAGGCGGTATTCCGCTTCGGTCATCGCCTTTTCAATTTTCATCCCGCGCCCTCCTTTTTTTGCTCGGCCAAGGCGTTCCTTTCCCTGCGTGGAATCCGTCAGGGAGCGCCCGGGCGCCGCTTTTGGTTTATATATTATAAACCTGTCTTTGATTTTAGTTTACAAGTTATAAACCAATTTGTCAACTGTTTTTTCTCTGCTGCTGCAGAGCCATGGGTTGTCTCGGTCGGCTGTGGGGGTCGATCTGCCAAAGTCCTGCCGCGGGATCCGTATTTTCCCGCTTTTGCCGGTCTTCTGACAAAAGAAGATGCAAACTGCTGCATTTTGCGATATACTAATACCATTACGCAGACCTTATAAAATCGTGCCCCCGGCACGGGCGGATCGTTATCCGCGGAAAGGGAGACCTCATGAGAAAATTAAAGCGTGTTCTGGCAGTGGCCGTCTCGGTGCTGCTGCTGGCCGGCTGCTCGCCCTCTGAGCTGACCATGACCGAGAGCGAGCGGTTTGCCGCCTACACCCGCGAGCAGTTCTGCGAGATTGTGGGGGAGAACGCGGTCAACCTGAACTACACCCTGAGCCGACCGGAGGAATGGGGGATTGAGCGGCTGACCGAGGAGCCGTTCGGGGATCTGGATCTGGACTTTGCGGCGGCGGCCGAAGATCTGAAGGAGGGCCGAAAAGAGCTGGAAGGGTTTGACCGCACCCAGCTGACCGAGGCCCAGCAGATGATCTGGGACGCCATCGACTTCTACCTGACCACGCAGGAGGAGGCGGTGGGCAGGGAGCTCTACGACGACCTGCTGGGGCCGGTGAGCGGCCAGCACACGAATATCCTGATCTCGCTGGCGGAGTTTTCCTTCTATGAGAAGGAGGATCTGGACGTCTATCTGGCCCTGCTGGAGGATCTGCCCCGCTATTTCGGCTTTGTGGAGGAGTACGAGCGGGCCCGGGCCGAGGCCGGGATGGTGGCTGCCGCCGAGACCCTGAACGAGGCGGCGGACTACTGCGGGATGATCGCCGGTGCGCCGGAAGACTGCCTGTTGGTCACCGGGTTTGCCGATCGCCTGGCAGAGCTGGACTGGCTGGAGGAGGCGGACCGGCAGAGCTATGAGGACCGCAACCGAGAGCTGGTCTGCGGACCGGTGGCGGATGCCTATCGCTCGCTGGGCGCCTGCGCCCGGGAGCTGGCCGAACAGGGCGGCGAGCCGCAGGGGCTGGCTGCCCGGCAGGAAGACGGCGCGGAGTACTATCAGTTCCTGATGCGGTCGATGGTGGGCAGCGACCGTTCGGTAGAGGAGTACCAGCAGCTGCTGGTCGACGCGATCAACACCGATCTGGAGGAGCTCAGCGCACTGTATGGGCAGGATCCGGAGGGTTACAACGCCTACTTCACCACCGTGCCAGAGCAGGGAACTCTGCCGGCGGAGGAGATCATCTCCGAGCTGCGGGAGGCCAGCAAGGGTGATTTCCCCGCGCTGGAAGAACTGCCCTACACCGTCAAGGCGGTGCCCGCCGCACTGGAGGACTACACCTCCCCCGCCTTCTTTATGGTCCCGCCGATCGACAGTCAGAACAAAAACACCATCTATATCAACCAGTCGATGCTCGACCCCACCACCCTGTTCACGACGCTGGCGCACGAGGGATATCCCGGCCATCTGTACCAGACCGTTTACTGCCAGCTTTTGGATCTCGATCCGCTCAACGATCAGCTGGCCCCCACCGGATACACCGAGGGCTGGGCCACCTATGTCGAGCATGAATACGGCTTCGACTATATGGACGAGAGCGAGACCTACCGCCGTATGGCACGGCTCAACTCGCTGCTCTCGCTGGAGCTCTCCGCGCTGGCGGACATTCAGGTGAACTGGGCCGGCTGGAGCGAGGAGGACCTGACCTCCTGGCTGGCCGCGATGGGGTTCAATGCCGATGCCGCCGCCGAGCTGATGCCGCATCTCTGCGCCGAGCCCGGCAACTATATGGCCTATATGGGCGGCTATCTGGAGTTCATGGAACTGCGCCGGACCGCCGAGGAGGCGCTGGGCGGCGCGTTTGACGATCTTGCATTCAACACCTGGCTGCTGAATCAGGGGCCCGCTCCATTCCCGCTTCTGGCGGACCGGCTGACCGTCTGGCTGGAGGGTGAGACCGCCTCGAATCAGGCCGCCTGACCTTATATTTTCAACCATTGCCCTGCCGCGGTGCCAATGCCGCCGGCAGGGCTTTTTTGCATACAATCCCGCGGACATAATCGCGCAGGGCGGATCCGCCGCTCTTCCCCTTTCACCGCAAAATGCGGCCCGGGCGGCGCAAAGAGCGCAGAGCCTTGCCGCAGCCTCACGGCAAAACTCAGGATCCCGACTGCAAAAAAAACGAACCGGATGCGGAAAAGCAATACCCGCGCATCCGGTTCGTTTTCTTTTTCTCGTCGATCGACAAAGCGCAGCATCCAA
>CALXIJ010000019.1 GCA_944388335.1 uncultured Pygmaiobacter sp. | reverse complement strand
AAGCGGGTGGATCTCGACGCCTCGGCCGTCCGTCCGCTGCTGCCGGGCCTGCCCTACACCCTGCCGCCCCGGCAGGGAAAGCCGGATTTTTTTGAGGTGACCCCGGCCGAGCTGCTCGGCCGGATGGAGAACTTCGACGCGCCGGTCGCCGACGCGCTGCTCAAGTCGGCCAGCGGTATCGCCCCCTCGGTCTGCCGGGAGCTCTCGTTCCGGGCGCTGGGGGAGGGGCGGTTCTTTGCGAAGGAGTTGACCGATCCTCAAAAGCGGGCGCTGGCAGAAGAGGTGGAAAAGCTGCAGCGGGAGTATGCGGAGGGCGGCCGTCCCACCGCGGTGGTGGACGAGACCGGCAAGCCGGTAGAGTACAGTTTCACCCCACTGACCCAGTACCAGCCCCGCTGCCAGCTGATCCGGCGGGAGAGCTACTGCGCGCTGCTTGAGGCGCACTATGCGGCCAAGGACCAGGCCGAGCGGCTGCGGCAGAAGAGCCGCAACCTCGGCAAGACGGTGCAGAACCTCTACGAGCGGGCAAAGCGCAAGCAGACCGCCCGGCTGGAGGAGCAGGCCGCCACCGAGCGGTCGGACCATCTGCGGATCTGGGGGGAGCTGCTGCAGGCGAACCTCTACAACATTCCCAAGGGGGCGAAGGAAGCCACCGTCGAGAACTACTACGACGGCAGCACCGTGACCATCCCGCTGGATGTGCGGCTCTCGCCCTCGGCGAACGCGCAGAAGTATTTCAAGGAGTATAAGAAGAAGCAGACCGCCGCGAAGATGCTCAAAAAGCTGCTCGCCGACGGCCAGCGGGAGATCGACTACCTCGCCTCGGTGCAGTATGAGGTCTCGCAGGCGACGGGGGAGTCCGCGCTGGCCGAGATCCGGGAGGAGCTGCGGGCCGGCGGCTATCTCAAGAACGACCGGCGGCGGGACAAGCGGCAGAAGCCGGCGGATTTTCTGCGGTACACCTCGTCGGACGGGTTTGAGATCCTCGTCGGGCGCAACAACGCCCAGAACGACAAACTCACCCTCCACACCGCCCGGGGGCGGGACCTCTGGTTCCATGTCAAGGACGCGCCGGGCAGCCACACGGTGGTGCTCAGCCGCGGGCGGGAGATCCCCCTTGCCACCCAGAACGAGGCGGCGATGCTGGCGGTCTTTCACTCCAGCCAGTCCGCCTCGGCCAAGGTGCCGGTGGACTACACCGAGGTGCGCAACATCCGCAAGACCGGCGACCTCAAGCCGGGGATGGTGCTCTTCGAGAAGCATGAGACCGCCTATGTCACCCCCGACGAGGCGGTGCTGCGCCGGCTGGGCGCGATCGGCCCGGCGGGCCGCTGAGGGGACGAGAGAAGGAGGAATCGGGAATGGAAAAGCTGCGCGGCACAGCCACCCGGCTGTTCTATCTGGTCTTTGTGCTGGCGATGGGCTGGCTCTTGTTCAACGTGGTCTTCTTGAACCCGTGGTTTGATTACAGTCCGCTGATCGCGCTGCCGCTGGCGGCGGTGTGGCTGGCCGCCTTCTTCGGGCTGTGGAAGCTCGCGGGCAGGCTGCAGGGCTATTGGTCCGCCCACGAAAAGCGCTGCCTGCTGGGCTTCTTTCTGCTGCTCAGTGCCGTCCAGCTGCTCTTTTACTGGCAGGCGGGCAGCTGGCCGAACTGCGACCTCGAGCGGGTCTACACCGGCGCCTACAACTACACCATCACCGGCATCATCGAGGACCCCTACCTCGACTACTTCTACAAATACCCCAACAACATGCCGCTGACCATCCTGCTGCAGTTCTTCTTCCGGGTCTTTTACCGGCTGACCGGCAGCACCGGCTTCCTCTGGATCGGCATCGCCTATAACGTGGTCTGCATCGATCTTGCCTACCTGTTCCTCTACCTGTGCGGCAGGGAGCTGGGCGGGGTGCGGCTGGGCTCGGCCGCGATGGGGCTGCTGCTCCTCTGCGTGCCGCTGCACTGCTACATCACCACCTTCTACACCGACACCACCACCATGCTCTACCCGCCGCTGGCCCTCTGGCTCTGGATCCAGATGCACAAGGCGAAGAGCCGCCGCGTCTGGCTGGCGGCCCTCGCGGCGCTGGCCGTCGCGGTCGGCTTTGGGATGAAGCAGAAGTACTCGGTGGTCATCGTCCTCATCGCGATCGTCATCGACGGGCTGCTGCGCGCGCCGAAGGCAGCCCTCGCCGTCGCGGCCTCCACCCTCGCGGCCTTCCTGCTCTGGAGCAGCCTCTTCGACGGCTTCATGTACGCCCACATCCTCGACAGGGAGAAGGCGAAGGACGCGGCCACCCCCTTCCTCTCCTGGATCATGATGTCCCTCAAGGGGGACGGCACCCACAACCCCGAGGACAACTATCTGATCTGGTACTGGCCCACCGCCGAGGAGCGCAAGTGGCAGGCCAAGGAGGAGATCAAGCGCCGGCTGCAGGAGTACGGCCCCATCGGCTACCTGCAGTTCCTCAACCGCAAGGGGGTGCGCAGCTTCGGCAGCGGCGACCTCGACGTCCAGACCAACCCCGCCCTCTCCCCGATGCGGGACACCTTCATCGTCCAGTGCACCTGGGAGCGGGGGCGGTACTGGGATGAGTTCCGGTATGTTGCGCAGGGCTACCACATCGCCCTCTTCTCGCTGCTGATCGCGGGGGCCGCCGCGGCGGCGCGCCGGCGGGACTGGCGCTGCTTTGTGCCGCATCTGTCCTTCTTCGGGCTCTACCTCTTCCTGCTGCTCTGGGAGGCCCGCCAGCGGTACCTCATCAACTATATGGGGATGTTCACCCTCAGCGCGGCGTTCGGCCTGCTGATGCTGGAGGAGGCCCGCAGGAGAAGGGCAGAAAAGGCGGCCCGCCCCGCCGGGACGGGGGCAGAAAAGGATGCTCTGGAGCCCCGGATCCCCGCCGCGGAGGGGGAAAATCCGCCCGCCGGGTGAGTTTGTGCAACCCAACGAAATTTCCAAAAAAATTTCTAAAAAAATTTCAAAAACCCCTTGCATTGCAGGGGGTTTTATTGTATTATGATTAAGCGACTGCGAGGGCCCTGCACCCTGTGCAGGGCTGCGATATGCGATGACGCGGGAGGTTGCCACGCGCTGCGTGGGTTTTTCCGCCGAGTATGTCCGATCAAGAACCGGGCGAACAAATACGGATGCAAAGGGATATGGCCCCCTCGGGGACCCAATTTCCACGAACTTTGCGTGTGGTTGTCCGGGGGAACTGCGCTCTGCGGTTCACCGGCTTTCTTCATGCAAAAGCGTGAAACACCCGGAACAGTGTTCCGTATTCATCGAACCGCCAGGACAAATTTTAAGGAGGCGATTTCATGGCAGTCAAGGAGAAAATCAGAATTCGTTTGAAGAGCTACGATCATCAGCTGATCGATGCTGCCGCAGAGAAGATCGTGGAGACCGCGCGCCGCACCGGCGCCCGGGTATCCGGCCCGATCCCCCTGCCCACCGACAAGGAGGTTGTCACCATCCTCCGCGCGGTCCACAAGTACAAGGACAGCCGCGAGCAGTTCGAGATGCGCACTCACAAGCGTCTGATCGACATCCTCAAGCCGTCGAACAAGACGGTCGAGGCTCTTACCAGCCTGCAGCTCCCCGCCGGCGTCGACATCGAGATCAAGCTGTAACCGCTGCTTATTAAAAAGCGAAACAGCCCCTCTCGGTCAAGGACCCGAAGGAGAGGTCATGTTGAGGGCGCCCGCCCCCAACCAATAACCACTTTTAGGAGGCATTACAAATGCAAAAAGGGATTATCGGCAAGAAGTTGGGCATGACCCAGCTCTTTGATGAGAACGGCAAGGTCGTGCCGGTCACCATCATCGAGGCTGGCCCCTGCGTCGTCGTCCAGAAGAAGACCGTCGAGAGCGACGGCTACCAGGCAGTCCAGCTTGGCTACGGCGATGTCTCGGTCAAGAAGGTTGCAAAGCCCGCCAAGGGCCACTTCGACAAGGCGAACGTCGCCCCGAAGAAGACCCTGCGTGAGTTCCGGCTCGACGACATCTCCGGCCTTTCGGTCGGCGACATCGTCAAGGCGGACACCTTCGCTGTCGGCGACCACATCGACGTGGTCGGCATCAGCAAGGGCAAGGGCTACGCCGGCACCATCAAGCGGTTCAATGGCCATCGCCTGCGCGAGAGCCACGGCACCGGCCCGGTTGCCCGGCACGCCGGTTCGAATGGTTCGACCAGCACCCCCTCCCGTGTCTTCAAGGGCAAGAAGCTGCCCGGACATCTGGGTGCGGAGCGGGTCACCATCCAGAACCTCACCGTCGTCAAGATCGACGCGGAAAATAATCTGATCGCCATCAAGGGTGCGGTCCCCGGTGCCAAGGGCAGCGTGGTCACCATCCATGACAGCGTAAAGGCGTAAAGGAGGGAAAGCAAAATGGCGAAATTTGATGTTTTGGATATGTCCGGCAAGAAGGTTTCCGAGATCGAGCTTTCCGACGCCATCTTCGGTATCCAGCCCAACGAGCGGGTCATGCACGCGGCTGTGGTGAATTTCCTGGCCAATCAGCGTCAGGGCACCCAGAGCACCAAGACCCGCAGCGAGGTTTCCGGCGGCGGCCGCAAGCCCTGGCGTCAGAAGGGCACCGGCCGCGCCCGTCAGGGTTCCATCCGCGCGCCGCAGTGGACCCACGGCGGCGTTGCACTGGGCCCCAAGCCCCGTGATTACAGCTACACCCTGAACAAGAAGGTCAAGCGGCTGGCCCTGTTCAGCGCCCTGTCCGCCAAGGCAGCCAGCGGCGACGTGATCGTGGTGGAGAAGTTCGACTGCCCCGAGTTCAAGACCAAGACGATGGTCGGGATGCTCAATGCGGTCGGCGCCACCGGCAAGAGCCTGCTGGTCGCCCCCGAGGTCGACAAGAAGGTCGTCAAGAGCGCCGCGAACATCCCCGGCGTCAAGACCACCCTTGCCACCACCCTGAACGTCTATGATGTTCTGAATGCCGGCAAGTTCGTCATCAGCGTAGATGCCGCGAAAAAGCTTGAGGAGGTATTTGCGTAATGAAGGTTGCAGCTCAGGATATCATCCTTGCTCCGGTCATCACCGAGAATTCCATGGCCGGGATGCAGAACAAGAAGTACACCTTTAAGGTGGCCCATGACGCCACCAAGGTCGACATCGCCCGCGCCTGCGAGGAGCTGTTCGGGGTGAAGGTCGCCAAGGTCAACACCATCAACGTCCGCGGCCGCTATCGCCGTCAGGGCATGCACGCCGGCTACACCGCCTCCGCCAAGAAGGCGATCGTCACCCTCAAGCCGGATTCGAAGACCATCGCGTTCTTCGACAGCATGCTGTAATCTAAGGTGTGACTCTCGATCCCGAGAGGGGTCAGCTATGGAGATATGACTCCGATAAAAATTTCATAAGAAAGAGAGATAACCATGGCCATTAAAAAGTTTAAACCGACGACTCCGGGCCGCCGCGGCATGACGGTCACCGACTACTCGGTTCTTTCCAAGGTCGCGCCCGAGCGGAGCCTGCTCGAGCCGATGAAGCACAACAGCGGCCGCAACAACACCGGCCGGATCACCGTCCGCCACCACGGCGGCGGCAACCGCACCAAGTACCGTGTCATCGACTTCAAGCGCAGCAAGCTGGATGTCCCTGCCACCGTCAAGACCCTTGAGTACGATCCCAACCGCTCGGCGCACATCGCCCTGATCCAGTACGAGGACGGCACCAAGAGCTACATCATCGCCCCCGAAGGGCTGAAGGTCGGCGACGTCGTGATGAGCGGCCCCAACGCCGACATCAAGCCGGGCAACTGCCTGCCCTTCTCCGCGATCCCCGTCGGTACCGTCATCCACAACATCGAGCTGTATCCCGGCAAGGGTGCCCAGCTGGTCCGTTCGGCCGGCAACATGGCGCAGCTGATGGCGAAGGAGAACGGCTACGCGCTGGTCCGTCTGCCCTCCGGTGAGATGCGCAACGTCCCGCTCAACTGCGTGGCGACCGTCGGTCAGGTCGGCAACATCGACCACGAGAACGTCAACCTCGGCAAGGCCGGCCGCAAGCGTCACATGGGCTGGCGTCCGACCGCCCGCGGCAGCGTCATGAACCCCTGCGACCACCCGCACGGCGGCGGCGAGGGCAAGAGCCCCGTCGGCCGTCCCGGTCCTGTCACCCCGTGGGGCAAACCCGCTCTGGGCTACAAGACCCGCAAACATCACAACCGTTCTGACAAGTTCATTGTCAAGCGTGCGAACGGTTAACAGAGAGGAGAGTGCAACATGG
>CALXIJ010000018.1 GCA_944388335.1 uncultured Pygmaiobacter sp. | reverse complement strand
ATTGATATGGCGGTGGTGTTGGCGGCCTTTCTCTTTGCCTGTCAGCCGCTGTTGCAGCTGCTCGAGGATATCAGCGAAGCTGTCTTGCAGTGCAGGACCTTTATCGGCAGTTTTGTCCCGGTCTTTGCGGCGGTTATGGTGAGCTGCGGGCAGCCGGCGGCAAGCGCGGTTTATACGGGGTTCTTCCTCTCCGGAGTAGTGCTTGCAGCGAGTCTGATTACAGGGATCCTAATTCCCTTTCTCAAAATTTACATGGCCTTGACCGTGGCGGGCGGCGTTTCCACTACGGCGGATCTCGGAGGAGTGGCGTCGCTGATCTCCCGCTTCATCAAATGGGGCCTTGGACTGATTGCAACTGTTTTTGGCGCAGTGGTCGGGCTGCAGAGTTTGCTTGCCAGCGCAACCGACAGTGTGGCGCTCAAAGCGGGAAAGTTTTTGGTCGGCAATAGCGTTCCGGTGATCGGTGGTGCGGTTTCCGACGCAATCAGCACGGTTTACGCGGGACTGAAGGTCGTCAAGGGAACCGCGGGGGCGGCAGGGATCTGCGTCATGATCGCACTTTTTGCACCGATTTTAATCCGCTGTTTGATCTACTATCTTGTCCTCAGCGCGACGGCAACGGTTGCCGCAGTTACTGGGAATGCCAAGGTAGGCGGGGTTTTTCGAGGGTTTTGCAGCTGTCTGGAGCTGTACGGATCGATCCTGATCTTTTTTTCGGTGATGATCACCCTGTCGACCGCGCTCATGATTCTGATCGGGACAGGGCAGTGAGAGAAGGAGGCGAAGACGGATATGGAACTCATCCGGCAATGGGCATTGACCCTCTGCATCTGTGCGATCATGACCTCGATCTTGCAGGGGATTTTGCCGGAGAAGGGAGCCTTTTCTGGCATAAAGCTGGTGCTCACCCTATATATTTTAATAACCCTTCTCTCGCCGCTCAAATCCTTTTCGATTTCTCAGATTGATCTGCGGGTAGACACGCCGGAGGTTGCTGTTTTGCAGCAGGACACCGAGCAGGTGATCCTGAACCGAGCACAGAATCAACTGAGCGAAAAGGTAAAAAAGGCGCTTGAGAGTGAAGGAGTCGAGGCGATCTCAGTCGACCTAACCCTGAAACTGCAGCAGGATGGCGGTGTCGTGGTGAACACGGTGGAGATTCTTGTTGCGCAAAAGACACAGGACAGCGAAAAAGTCAGACGAACGGTGACCGAGACTTTGGGATGTGATGTCGAGGTTGACGTGTCGGCGGCGGAAGAAACGGATGAAGGATGATGATAAAGAGTTTTTGGGAGCGATTGCGGGATAAAAGGGGAGAAAAGCAGCATGGGAAACTGCTGTTTTTGCTGGGCATCGGCGGAATCCTATTGATCTTTCTCTCGGAACTGCCATTTGGAGGGACACAGGTCTCGGAGAGTGACCAAACCGATCTTGACAGCTATGTGCAAAGATTGGAGGAACGTCTTGCAGAGACGGTCGGCGCGATAAAGGGCGTCGGCAGGGCAAAGATCATGTTGACGCTCGAGGGGAATGGCGAGACGGTCTATGCGGAAGAGGAAAAAACAACCCACAGCGAGACGTCGGCACAGTCAAATGCCAATTCCAGTGTGCAGAACAGCTATGAAAATGAACTTGTCATCGTGGATGGCGGATCTGGGCGACAGGCGCTGGTGGAGACCGCGCTGGAGCCGGAGATTCGAGGGGTCGCGATTGTGTGTGAAGGAGGGGACGACATTGCGGTGGTCAAGCGGATAACCGATCTTGTCTCAGTCGTCCTTGGCGTTCCGACCAGCCGCATCTGCGTGACAAAAATGACATAACGGAGGAAACAGCTATGAAAAGCGCGCTCAATCGAAAGAAATTGACCCTCATGACCCTTGTTGTTGCCCTTGGGGTCGCAGTTTACCTGAATTGGGAATACGCCAAGACAGGGATGTCCGATTACGGGATTACAACCGGTGCCTCCGCACAGAGCAGCGTGTCGGACACCGTGCAGACCGCGGCGGAGCCGGATGCGCTGGCGACGGGAAGCGAGAGCGACAGCCAGCCGCTCGCAGACAAAAATTATGGCGAGGCACAACTGGTCTCCCTCTCCAGCGAAGAGGTATCGGAGTACTTTGAGGAGGCCCGGCTGACCCGGACTAAGACACGGGACGAGGCGCTGGACACGCTGCAGAAATCCTTGAAAAATGCCAAGATTACCGATGAGGAGAAGAAGGCACTGACAGAAGAGCTCTCCGGCATCATCACCAGCATTGCGGCCGAAGGTGAGATCGAGAGCATGATCAAGGCCAAGGGATTTATTGACTGTGTGGCTTTTTTGGACGGAGATAAAGCCAACATTGCGGTCAAGACCCAGAGCGATGCGCTCACAAAAAGTGAGGTTGCGCAGATTCGGGATATTGTGATGTCAAAATCCTCGATCAGTGCGCAGAATATCACGGTGGTAGAGGTGCAATAGCGGGCCGGCGATTGTTGCGAAAGACAGAAATAAATGGTATAATACCCACAAAGATCGGCTGCCCGCAGAAACAGGAGGATTCTGTTTTGCGGACAGCTCTGTTTCGGAACGAAAGCGGCGTGGCTCTGTGAATGCTATGCCGGACCCAATAGAAGGAGTGATTATCTGTGGAAGTGAAAAATTCCGATATGATGCGTGGAAGCCTTCAGATCTCCACCGACGTGATTGCAAAGATCTCCCGGCTCGCGGCACTCGAGATTGAGGGGGTCAAAGCGGTTTCCTGCGGAAATTCTCCGGTAAAAGGGCTGTTCGCCAAGGTGAATATCCGCAAGCCGGTAGAGGTTGAGCTGTCGGATGAGGTCGCACAGATCACCGTATCGATCGTTGCGCAGTACGGATACCGGATTCCGTCGGTTTGCGAAGCGCTTGCCAGAAGTGTGAAGTCGGCAGTACAGAATATGACTGGAATCACCGTGGCCAAGGTCAACGTTGTGGTCACCGGTGTCGCAGTTGCGCAGGCGGAAAACGAAGACGCCGCAGAGGAAAAGTAAAGAAGAGAAAGCGGCCGTGTGCGGCCGTTTTTTGACCCGGCCCATTTCTCTGAGATGGTCCGGGTCCTCCGTGTTTTAGGCATTCGTCAGAGTCAAGAAGATTTTTGAAATAAAGGGGTATTTCATGAAAAGACGCACAGCCCGAGAAAATGCTTTTATCGCCGCTTTTGAGGAGTCCTTTCAGCCGGGGACAATGCTGCAGATTATTGAGGAGTCCCGCCAGACAGAGGAGCAGGCTGTGGATGCTTTTGGGGAGCAGCTGTTGACCTTGCTTGTACTGCATCGCGAAGAGGCGGACAAGCTCATTGAGCCGAACCTGAAAAACTGGAAACTCAGCCGTTTACCTAGAGTCAGTCTCATTGCGCTGGAACTGGCGGTCACCGAAATGTTCTTCGGCAGCGAGGAAGACATGGATAGTGTGATCATCAATGAGGCGGTCGAATTGGTCAAAAAGTTCGGCGGGGAAGAGGACTATCAGTTTGTAAACGGCGTCTTGGGGACTCTTGCCCGTCAGCGCGCAGGAGTCTCAGCCGAGGAGAATACCGCACAGGAGCCTCAGGAGGAGGCGGTAGACTGATGCGGACGCTTGGCATCGACACCAGCAATTATGCAACCTCCCTCGCGGTGTATGACTCTGCCGGCGGCGCGCCGGTCATGCTCAAACGATTTCTTCCGGTCAAGCAGGGGGGACTGGGGCTGCGGCAGAGCGATGCGGTCTTTCACCATACTGCGGCGATTCCGCAGCTTTTGGAAGAATTAAAACAGAAGACGAATCTTGAGGAGCTTTCTGCAGTTGGGGTTTCGACAAAACCCCGGCCAGCGGAAGGCTCCTATATGCCTTGTTTTTTGGTAGGACAGGCAATAGCCGCAGCGATCAGCGCAACGGCGGGCATTCCGATGATTGAGACAACCCATCAGCAGGGGCATGTAGCGGCGGCTCTGTATGCTGCGGGGGGCGACCTGTATGACACGCGGTCTTTGGTGTTTCATATCTCCGGCGGAACAACCGATCTCTTGCTGGTAGATCGGCTGCAGGTGCTGCGCACCGTGGGACATTCTACGGATCTTTACGCCGGACAGGCGGTGGATCGGCTGGGGGTGCGTCTGGGCTTTGCTTTTCCCGCCGGAGCGCAACTGAGCGAACTTGCCGCGACCTGTTCTGAGAAATTGGACCCGAAGGTGAGCGTAAAGGGGACCAACTGCAGCCTTTCCGGACTGCAGAACCAATGTGAGAGACTGTTGGCAGAGGGATATGCCCCCGCCTATGTGGCGCGCTACTGCCTTACGGCAGTGGCAAAAACCGCCTATTTGATGTTGCGCGCTGCGCTTGCAGAGGAACCCGGACTACCCTGTGTCTGTGCAGGCGGTGTCATGAGCAGCGAATTGATCCGGGATTATGTGACGCAGAGAATGCCGGGGGTGCGATTTGTCCCGGGGCTGTATTCCTCGGACAATGCCGCCGGTGTTGCAATTATTGCAGCGCGGGAGATGGAGAAAAGAAATGGCTGAGATTATCACAGTAACTGCACTGAATCGATATGTCCGCTCTCTGCTGGAGTCCAATCCCGTGCTGAATGACCTTGCGCTGCGCGGGGAGATTCAGAATTTTGTCCATCACCGCAGCGGGCATTTTTACTTTTCTCTCAAGGATGAAAACTGCTCGGTAAAAGCGGTGATGTTCCGCTCGAATGCCGCAAGACTCAGCTTTGAGCCGGAAAATGGGATGCGCGTGATTGTCCGCTGCAGGGTCAGCCTCTATGACCGAGACGGAGCGTTTCAGGTCTATGTCGAGGATCTGTTCCCGGATGGGATTGGCGCTGCGCAGATGGCGTTTGAGCAGCTCAAGGCGAAATTGCAGCAGGAAGGGTTGTTTGCATCCGAGGCCAAAAAGCCGATTCCACGCTTTCCGCGGAAGATTGGGCTTGTGACCTCCAAGAGCGGCGCTGCAATGCATGATATCCTGTCGGTTGCACAGCGGCGCTGGCCGGCGGCTCAGTTTCTTCTCGCCCACGCGGGCGTACAGGGGCGTGAGGCGGAGGATGAGCTTGTAGCGGCCCTGAAGGCTCTTGATGACAGCGGCGAGGTCGATGTCATCATTATTGCACGGGGCGGCGGCTCGCGGGAGGACCTTTGGGTGTTCAACGGGGAGAAGCTGGCACGCGCGGTCTATGCCTGCAGAACGCCGGTGGTCAGTGCGGTTGGACACGAGATTGACTACACGATATTGGATTTTGTAGCGGATCTTCGTGCAGCAACCCCGACTGCAGCGGCAGAGCTGGTTTTGCCGGATCGAAATGCGATGCGTGCAAAGCTCGATACCGTCCGTGAAAATCTGCGTTTTCAGGTTTCGCGGCGGCTGGATCTGTGCTATACTGAATATACTGCATTATTATACAGTCCTGGCATGCAGGCAATCCACCGCCGACTTGAGCGGGAGGAGGAGCGGCTGGGGCTGCTGATGCAGCGTTTGGAGGATCAGACCAATGCGGCGATCAGGCGGGGAGATGCCCGCCTCGCGCAGACTGCCGCATTGCTGGAATCGCTCAGTCCCTATCGGGTGCTTTCCCGCGGCTATTGTGCCGCCTTACGGGACGGGCAGAGGGTACAGGATGGGACAAGCCTTGCACCGGGTGATCGGCTGCGGCTGATCTTCCGGAATGCAGAGGCGATGTGTACGGTAGACCAAATCAGCAAGGAGAGAATTCAAGGTGAAGAAAAAACAGAGCTTTGAAGAGATGCTTGAGGAGTTGGACGATATTGTCGCACAGCTTTCGGATGAACAGACACCGCTGGAAACTGCGCTAAAACTCTATGCAGAGGCGGCGCAGAAGATTGCGGCCTGCTCTACAGTTTTGGAGGATGCCAAGGTCCGGGTAGAGGAGATTGGGAAGAAAATGACCGAGAAAACGCAGGAGGAGCAGGAAGAACAGGATGGAACAGTATAAGGAACAGTATGAACACTATATCAAACGGCTGGAGGATCGACTGGAAAGAGAGTGCAAAGGGCGCTTTGCGCCGGATTCTCTGGTTGGAAAGGCAGCCCATTACAGTCTGATGGCCGGGGGAAAGCGGGTGCGCGGCACGCTGGTGTTGGCTTTCTGCGATATGCTCGGCGGCAATTCTGAAGTTGCCGAGGCATTTGGGGCGGCTATTGAGATGCTCCACTGCTATTCTCTCATTCATGATGATCTGCCCTGCATGGACGATGCGGATACCCGGCGCGGGAAAGCATCCTGCCATAAAAAATTCGGCGAGGCAACGGCGCTGCTGGCCGGAGATGCATTGCTGACCCTCGCATTTGAGGTCATTGCCGCCAGTGCCGGTACCGGCCAGCAGCGTGCGGAGGCTTGCCTCTGCCTTGCGCAGGCAGCCGGCGGGCGAGGGATGGTATATGGGCAGGAGCTGGACCTCGCCTTTGAGCATAAGCAGCCGACGGAATCGGATTTAATCCGGATTCATACCCACAAAACGGGGGATTTGATCCATGCGGCGGGGCGCCTTGGGGTGATTGCCTCCACCTCGGTCCCGCGGGATGAAGTGGAGTGCGATGCGTATACCCGTTCCATCGGTCTTGTGTTTCAGATTGTGGATGATCTGCTCGACTGCACGGCAACGGCGCAGCAGCTCGGCAAACCGGTTGGCAGCGATGCAGCGGCAGGAAAGGTGACCTTTGCCACGCTGAAGGGGATCGATGCGGCATACGGGCGGGCGCAGCAGTTGACCGAAAATGCCTGTGCGCGCTTGGAAAAGTGCTATGGGAAAAAGTCTGTATTTTTGACCACCCTTGCGCGATCTCTGTTGGAGAGAAAAAACTGATAAGGGAAGAGGAGCGGTGTTTATGGAAAGAGCGGCAGATTTTTTGACCGGGAATTATCTGTTGTATGTTGCGCTGCTCTCCTGGCTTGCCGCGCAGGTCTGCAAGACTATCCTCGATTTCATCCTGAGCGGGAAGTTGGACCTTGAGAGAATGTTCGGCGCAGGCGGAATGCCGAGCGCTCATTCGGCATTGGTCTGTTCGCTCACAATCTCGGCTGCACGTAAATACGGGGTTTCTTCGCCCTTTTTCGCTTTTGCCTTTGTGCTGGCAGCGATTGTCATGTATGATGCGATGGGGGTACGCCGGGCAGCGGGCGAGCAGGCAAAGGTGCTCAATCGGATTGTCGATGACTGGATGAGTGAGGATGACGAGGAGGAGAATCCACTGCGGGAAGGCGGCAAACGATTGAAAGAAAAGGTGGGGCATACGCCTCTGGAGGTGCTCAGCGGCGCGCTGCTGGGAATCCTCATGGCGATGGTCTTTCCCGTTACATGATAGGAGCTGAAAACTGTGCAGAAAATTCTGGATCGGATACAATCCGGAGAGCTGTGCCTGAAAGAGCTGCCGGAGCGTCAGCTTCCGCAGCTGTGTGCGGAGATTCGGGAGTTTTTGATAGAACACGTCTCGAAAACAGGCGGACATCTGTCCTCCAATCTCGGCACGGTGGAGTTGACCGTTGCGCTGCACCGGATCTTTACCACACCAGAGGATGCCATTGTTTTTGATGTCGGACACCAGTGCTATACCCACAAAATCCTTACGGGCCGCGCAGATCGATTTGATACGCTGCGGCAGGAAGGAGGCCTTTCCGGATTTCCGAATCGAGGGGAAAGTGAACACGACGCATTTATTGCAGGACATGGCAATACGGCACTCTCCGCTGCAATTGGGATCGCACAGGCCAAAAAGCTGAAAGGCGAGAAAGGGACGGTGATCGCCGTCATTGGAGACGGCGCGTTCACCGGTGGGATGGTCTATGAGGGAATGAATAACATCGACACGCTGGATAATCTTGTAGTAATCCTCAATGACAACAAGATGTCAATTTCAAAAAATGTCGGTTCTTTTTCCCGGTATCTCACCAATCTGCGTACCAGCGCTTCTTATCATACGGCGAAACACCGCACGGAGGATTTATTGGACAAGACGCCGGTCGTGGGAAAATATATCAAAGATGCGCTGAGCTACTCCAAATCAGTGCTGCGGCGCACAATTTACAACTCCACTTTTTTTGAGGAGATGGGGTTCCAGTACCTCGGACCGTTGGACGGGCATAATATCAATGAACTGCTCGCCACCTTTTCCAGCGCAAAGCAGTATGATTCCCCTTTGTTCATCCATATTGAAACTGTAAAGGGAAAAGGCTTTATCCCAGCGGAGCGCAATCCGGGGGCTTTCCACGGGGTAGGCACTTTTGACACCAAGCATCTTCCGGATCCGGATGCGGCGATGAGTGATTCTTTTTCCGAGGAGATGGGGATTGCTGTCACTGCGGCGGCCCAAAAGGACGAGAGAATCTGTGCTGTGACGGCTGCGATGAAATACGCAACCGGCCTGCATCACTTTTCAAAACAATTCCGCAGACGCTTTTTTGATGTCGGCATGGCGGAGCAGCATGCTGTTACCTTTGCGGCAGGGCTTGCAGTGGAGGGGATGCGGCCGGTCGTTGCGATCTATTCGACCTTTTTCCAGCGCAGCTATGACCAGTTTATTCATGATGTGAATCTGCAGCGGGCAGACGTGCTGTTTGCGATTGATCGTGCGGGTCTGGTTCCGGGGGATGGAGAAACCCATCAGGGGATCTATGACGTTGCATTTTTCAGCCAGTTTTCAAATGTTCCCGTTTTTGCGCCGTCCAACTACGCCGAACTGCGCCTTTGGATGGATCGGTTGCTGGGCCCCTCCTGCACCGGCCCTCGGGTCATCCGTTATCCAAAGGGAGCGGAGCATCCCCGTCTTGCGGCACTCGGATGCAGCGGTGAGATCTTTGATAAGGTCTGTGAGGGTGAAAATGCAAAAATCGCCCTTGTGACCTACGGGCTGTTGACTGCGCAGGCACTTTTCGCGGTGGAGAAACTGCGCAATGAGAAAATTGCGGTCTCTCTTTTCAAAATAGTTCGGCTCAATCCGCTTCCGGAGGATCTGATCGGGCAACTTCTGGAGTATGACAGTGTATATTTTATCGAAGACGCGATTGCATCCGGTTCGGTTGGGATTCATCTTGGCGCGGCACTTCAGCAGCAAGGATACAGCGGCCATTATCGTTTTCGCGGACTTCCCACCGATCCGATCGACCATGCAGCGGTTTCACAGCTGCAGAAAAAGTATCGGCTGGATGCAGACAGCATTGCCGAGTGGATAAAGGATGATGAAAAACGTGGGGAATAGATTGGATGTCTATCTGACAGAGCATGGGATGGTGCCCAGCAGAGAACGCGCCCGCGCGCTAATCATGGAGGGACTTGTTTACGTCAATGAGGAAAAGGCGGACAAGGCGGGATTTTCGGTTCCGGACGGGGCAAAGGTCGAGGTGCGCGGCAGCGGCCTGCAATATGTCAGCCGGGGCGGATTGAAGCTGGAAAAGGCATTTCAGGAATTCCCGCTTGACCTCAAAGGGAAAATCTGTATGGACATCGGCGCATCAACAGGAGGTTTCACCGATTGTATGCTGCAAAACGGCGCGGCGAAGGTCTATTGTGTCGATGTCGGGTATGGGCAGCTGGCATGGAAGCTGCGCTGTGACGAGCGCGTGGTCAATATGGAGCGCACGAATGTGCGGTATCTGACTGCCGATCAGGTGCCGGATCTGTTGGATTTTTTCAGTGTGGATGTCTCTTTTATCTCCCTCAAACACATCTTTCCAGTAGCGGCTGCATTGACCTCTCCGACGGCGGTCGGTGTCTGCCTTGTCAAACCGCAGTTTGAAGCGGGCAGAGAAAAGGTGGGGAAAAAGGGTGTTGTGCGGGAAGCGGAGACCCACCGAGAGGTAATCTGCAAAGCGATTGAATACGCAAAAGAGTCCGGATTTTGCCCGGCTGCGCTCTCTTTTTCCCCGATCAAAGGCCCCGAGGGAAACATTGAGTTCCTGCTCTATGTCACAAAAACGGAGCAGCCGCAGGTGACGGACCAGCGAATTGATGAGGTCGTCGCACAGGCGCACGCGGTGCTGGCAGAGGGGAAAAAATGAAGATTCTTTTCATTGTTAATATCGCAAAAGAATCCGCCTGCCGCTGTGCGGAGAGAGCGGAAGAGATCCTGACGCGGGAGGGAGCTATCTGCCGGCACTGCGCCGCTTCGGCGTTTGGCGGTCCGTTTGCAGAACAGGCAGAACAGCTGTTGCAGGACTGTGATCTCGCGATTACCATCGGCGGTGACGGTACACTGCTGCACGCTGCGGCACAGGCGGCGCGGTGCGAAAAGCCGGTGCTCGGAATCAACGTAGGGCGATTGGGATTTCTCGCCACGGTGGAAGAGGGAGAGCTTGAACAGCTTTCCCGTCTGGTTCGGGGAGAATATGTGCTTGACCGGCGGATGATGCTGTCGGCGAGAATAGAGGGATCCACAGTCTACCGCAGCGATGCGCTCAACGATGTGGTCGTCAGCAAAGGGGCGAGGACCAACACGATCCGCTTTGAAATCTACTGTGATGGCACATTGGTGAACAGCTACCGCGGGGATGGTGTGATTGTGGCGACGCCGACGGGATCCACTGCTTATTCCCTCTCGGCGGGAGGGCCGATTCTGGACGCGCGGATCGGGGGAATCCTCGTCACGCCGATCTGCCCGCACAGTTTGAACACCCCGCCAATGGTCTTTTCGGCGGATCGCAGTCTGAGAATTGTCACTTCCGAACAGGAGGAAGGCGGCGCGTACCTCTCAACTGACGGCAGAGATTATATTGCACTCGGGCAAAAAGATGAGATCTTGATCGGCCTTTCGGATAAAAATCTTTCTCTGGTCAGCTTTTTTGAGGCGGATCAGTTCCGGGCGATCGATAAGAAACTGAAAGGGAGATGATGCTGCCATGAAGAACCAACGCCACCAGAAAATTCTTGAATTGATCAATGCCTATCCGATCGAGCGGCAGGAGGATCTGCTCAACAAGCTCAAGGAGTCGGGATTTCAGGTAACGCAAGCGACAGTTTCTCGGGACATCCGGCAGCTGCGCCTTGTGAAAGCGGCAACGGGAGATGGCCATTATCGCTATACCACCCCGATGGGGCAATCTCCGCGCGGAGATAGGCCCAGCCGGTTTGAGAATATCTTTGGGGAAAGCGTCCTCTCGGTGGATAGCGCCGGACACATCGTGATGGTTTCCTGCCACAGCGGTATGGCAAATGCGGCATGTGAAGTATTTGACCTTGTCACATGGGATGATGTGGTTGGGAGCCTTTCGGGGGATAACACGTTTATTATATTGATGCGCAGCGAGGAATCTGCTAAGCGTCTTGTGGCGGAATTGAGCAAATATATCAGGTAATTGAGGCCTTTTCTATGCTGAATGAATTGACCATTGAGAACATCGCTGTAATTGAAAAAGCACAGGTTCGGTTTGAATCCGGGCTGAATGTATTGACCGGTGAGACGGGTGCCGGTAAATCGATTCTGATCGATTCGATCAATGCGATTCTCGGCAACCGCACCAGCAGGGATCTTGTGCGCAATGGCGCGCTCAAGGGAAAGGTGTGGGCACATTTCGATGATCTTTCCCCTGAGGTCTGTGCTCTGCTGGAGCAGGCGGGCTATGAGCCGGAGGGGGAGCTGCTTCTCTATCGTGAAATCGGTGTAGATGGGAAGACCAGCTGCAGGATCAACGGCAGGCCTGCCACCGCGGGATTGCTGCGGGAGATCGGCGCGCAGCTGATTACCATTCATGGGCAGCATGACAATCAGAGTCTGATGAATCCGGCCAAACATCTCGAAATTCTGGACAGTTATGCGCAGTTGGAGGAAAAGCGCGAGGAATACCGCAGGTGCTATCGCAATCTCGTCGATCTGGAAAAACAGATCCGCGCGCTCTCGATTGATGAGGGGGAAAAACAACGTCGGATGGATCTGTTGCGATATCAAGTTGAGGAGATTGATTCGGCACAGCCTGTCGAGGGGGAAGAGGAACAACTGACAGAACAGCGCAACCAGATTCGGAATGCGCAGAAGATCCTCGATAGTCTCGGCGCCGCGTATACCGCGCTGCAGGGCGGGGATGATTTTCAGGGCGGTGTTGACCTGCTGGGCGAAGCAGAGGGCCAACTGGCGGAGATCCGCGACCTCTCGGATGTCTTTGCCTCGCTGAGCGAGCGTGTAGGAGATCTCTACTACACCGCACAGGATCTCGCGCAGGAGCTTAAAGATACGCTCGACGGCATGGATCTTGCTGCTTCCCAGCTCGAGGAGCTTGAGGACCGTCTGGACCTTTTGCGGAACCTCAAACGCAAATATGGCCCGACTGTGGCAGAGGTGCTTGCCTTTGGAGAGAAAGCACGGGCAGAGCTTGAAACCATCGAATTTTCCGACCAGCGTCTGGAAGAGCTCTCCGCCCGGCGGAACGGTGTAAAAGCGAAAGCGGAAGAACTGGCGGCACAGCTGTCCCGGGCAAGGCAGAAGGCATTTGAGCAGTTCAGCGGACAGATTGCCGAATCACTTCGCTTTTTAAATATGCCGGGCATCTGCCTTGCGCTGGCGCAGAAAAAGACGGCACTTGGTCCAAATGGATGGGATGAGGTGGAGTTCTTAATCTCAACCAACCCGGGAGAACAGCCGAAGCCGCTTGCAAAAATCGCTTCCGGAGGCGAGCTTTCCCGCATCATGCTGGCAATTAAGAGCGTGATGTCGGACAAAGACAGGATCCCGACGGTGATCTATGACGAGATCGATGCAGGAATGTCCGGTATGGCCGCGGGGCGAGTGGGACAGAAGCTGCTTGAGACGGCACACAGCGGCCATCAGGTGATCTGCATTACCCACACCGCTCAGATTGCCGCCTGTGCGCAGAATCATCTGTTGATTGAGAAGACGGTGCGGGAGGGCAGGACCTACACCGAGGTGCACCCGCTTTCCCAGCAGGAGCGGGTGCATGAATTGGCGCGGATTATCTCAGGGGACCGGATTACCGAGTTGGCGCTTGCCAATGCCAAGGAGATGCTCCAGCTAGTCGGCCAATGACCGACGCTTGACATTCTGCGGGAAAATCGCTATATTATATTTTGTAAATGCAGTGAAAAGATTCAGTAGGCGCGGAATCCGCAATCCAGAGAGGCTCCGGTTGGTGCAAGGAGCTGCGCGGGCCGCTGCACGAAATACCTCTTGGAGCAGCCGGTTGAACAGCAGATAAGTAGGCCGTGTCGGGGGCGCCCGTTACAGCGCACGGTGTTTTTGCCCATCGGCAAGAACCCGAAAAGGCCCTGCCGCGTGAGTGATGGGGCGAACAGAGGTGGTACCGCGAATTTGATCGCCCTCTGCCGGACATCGAGTCGGCAGAGGGCGTTTTTTCTGCCCTTTGCCAAAAAAGGAGGAAAAGAAATGCAGTTGTATGAGGAATTGGTTGCGCGTGGTTTGATTGCGCAGGTAACCGATGAGGAGCAGATTCGAGACCTGATCAATAATGGAAAGGCGACCTTCTATATTGGGTTTGACTGCACAGCGGACAGTTTGACTGCGGGGCATTTTATGGCGCTGACCCTGATGAAACGGATGCAGATGGCCGGCAACCGCCCCATTGCCCTGATTGGCGGCGGCACCACAATGATCGGTGACCCGTCCGGGCGCACAGATATGCGTCAGATGCTGACCAGAGAGACGATTGATTACAATGGCGAATGCTTCCGCCGCCAGATGGAACGTTTCATCGATTTTAGTGATGGCAAGGCCTTGATGCTGAATAACGCTGACTGGCTGATGAACCTCAACTATGTGGAACTGCTGCGCGAGGTGGGTGCCTGCTTCTCGGTGAACAATATGCTGCGGGCTGAATGCTACAAGCAGAGAATGGAAAAGGGACTTTCCTTCCTTGAGTTTAACTACATGATCATGCAGAGCTATGACTTCTATCACATGTTCCAGAAGTACGGCTGCAATATGCAGTGCGGCGGCAATGACCAGTGGTCGAATATGCTGGGCGGTACCGAGCTGATCCGGCGTAAATTGGGCAAAGACGCTTACTGCATGACCATTACGCTGCTGACCGATTCTCGGGGCAAAAAGATGGGCAAGACTGCCGGAAATGCAATCTGGTTGGATCCCAATAAAACCAGCCCCTTTGACTTCTATCAGTACTGGCGAAATGTGGATGACGCCGATGTGATGAAGTGCATCCGCATGCTGACCTTCCTTCCGCTGGAACAGATCAACGAGATGGATCGCTGGAAGGATGAGCAGCTCAACCGCGCAAAAGAGATCCTCGCTTTTGAGCTGACGAAAATGGTTCATGGCGAAGAAGGGGCAATCCGCGCACAGGATGCTTCCCGCGCACTCTTTAGCGGAGCGGCGGATCTCAACAATATGCCGACCACCGAGGTGGATGCCGGTGTTGTAAAAGATGGCGCCGCAGGGCTGCTCGATCTGATGGTCGCAGCCGGACTGTCTGCCTCCAAGGGGGAGGCGCGTCGGCTGATCCAGCAGGGCGGTGTGATGCTGGATGGGGAAAAGGTGACGGATCCGCAGTTGACGGTTAGCAGCGAACAGCTGCAAAAGGGGATCATCCTGAAAAAGGGGAAAAAGGTCTACCAGCGCGTAATTATGAAATAACTTTGGACAGAGAAAAATCCCGATGCTTCACGGCATCGGGATTTTTTTGCTGTCACTGCGCGTTTATTTTAAAAAAGGGTCGGTGCTTAGGCGAGAAATTCTGCAGGAAGATTTTCGGATACAACCTGTTTGATATAGTCGTAATTAAAATAGGGATAATCTGTCCGCACACCGTGGGAAAGAGCTTGATCTGCGGTATAATCCTCTAAAAACCAGGCCTTGATATTGCTGTATCCGGCCCCATAATGGGTGACGACCGGATAGAACCGAGGCTCCTGCAATTCGACTTTGCCGCTGCTATCCTTCTCAAAGGTACAACCGAAAACAGCGCCGATCAGCTGATCCGGCTTGCTCTGCGCAGAGACAAAATTGCCCAGCGAATAGGCGACAAAGCTGTGCCGACCATCCTGACAATCCAGCCACTGCGCGGATTGCAGCACATGGGGATGGGTGCCGATGATGAGATCCGCGCCCCAATCGGCCATCTGCTGTGCGAGCAATTTCTGTCCGTCGGTAACGGTGTGACTATCCTCTGTGCCCCAGTGAACAGAGACGAGAACCACATCTGCCAGCGTGCGTGCTTTCTTGATCTGCGCTTCAATGAGGTCGGTCTCAGAGGTCAAAATCACATGGGCAGGGGAATCCGCCGGAGTTGGGATGCCGTTGGTGTACTGGGTGTAGGCAAGACAGGCAAAGGTGATGCCATTCTCCTCATACAGGGGAATTTCCATCTCATCCCCGTTTTCCCACAAACCAAAAGCAAGCGCGTCCTCCGGCACTCCCTCCCAAAAGCGCAGCGTCGCCGCGATGCCGGCAGTGCCCTTGTCGTAAATATGGTTATTGGAGGTGCCGAACAGGCGGAACCCGATGTCATATGCAGCGCGTCCAACCGCTCCCGGAGAGGAAAAATAGGGATAATGGCTCGGCTCCAATTCGTCGTTGACCAGTGTTTCCTGATTGATAAAATTGAGATCCTGCCGCGCATAAAAAGGGGCAACTTGCTCATAAAGCGGCCCAAAGTCATAGCTGCCATCGGATGTGCGGCGCTGTGCCTGAAGATAGATACTACCGTGGATCAGGTTGTCGCCGCTTGCGGAAAAGGCAACCTCGGGCGCTGGGGTTGGCTCCGGCGTAGGGGTCGGTGTGGGTGCAACGCTCTGCACAGCCGCAGAGACGGCGTCCTCACTGCGGGAAAGCCGTCAACAACAGAAAAAAAGCAATGCCGCACCGAGCAGCAGGATCAACATCCGTTTCATTTTTTTATCAAATCCTTCATCTTATAAAGTCCGGGCGGCTTGCCGATCAAAAACTCCGCCGCCGCCAATGCACCAGCAGCAAATATCTCGCGGCTGTATACCGTATGCCGCAGAAGAAACTGCTCATTATGTCTCGTAACAAGAACTGTGTGTTCGCCGATCAGATTGCCCGCGCGCATCGGATGAATAACGATCTGGTCCCGCCGGCGCGGAATGGGTGTTTCTGTACAGATCTGTCGCTCTCCCGATTCGCTGAGTGCCTGAGCCAAGGAAAGGGCGGTCCCGCTGGGAGAATCTTTTTTCTCAGAGTGGTGGGCCTCCACAATATCGACCGCAACGTCCATGCCCAGAGTCTGCGCGGCCTGACGACAGAGCTCCTGCATCAAGCTGACACAGAGCGAGAGGTTAGCGCTGCAAAAGACAGCGGTCTCGCAGGCGGCAAACCGCATCGTATGCAGCACAGACTCAGGTAAACCGGTGGTACAGATCACGCAGGGAAGCCCCTTTTCCGCGCAGTAGAGCAGCGCATTTTGGGTTGCCTCGGGAACTGAAAAATCGATCAAGACATCGGCTCGCTGCGAAATATTGCTAAGATCATCATAGACCGGAAATCCCAGTCCGGATGATGGCGCAGTATCCACACCGGCGACGATAGTGCAGTCGGGACGGTGGGAGAGATACCCGGCAAGGCACTGTCCCATCCGTCCGTTGGCGCCGCTGAGCAGAATTTTCATGGCGCCATCAGTCCTGCATCGATCAACTGGCGATCAATCCGTGCGATGATCTGCGCGCTGGGAGAAACCAGCGGCAGACGGCAGGGCCCCACACTGTGTCCCAGACGGTTGAGCGCATATTTTACTGGAATTGGGTTGACGTCCGAGAAAAGGGCGTCAATCAGTGGCTTTGCCGAGAGCTGAAGCTCCGCTGCTTTTGCATAGTTTCCAGAGAGTGCATAAGAGCAGATTTGGCCAGTAAGCTTTGGCGCAATATTAGCAAGAACCGAGATGACACCGACGCCACCCAGAGAGAGAATGGGAACAATTTGATCATCATTCCCGGAATAAAACCAGAGCGAATCTTGACAGAGCGCTTTTGCGGCAGCAATCGCGGACAGGTCTCCGCTCGCTTCTTTCACCCCAACAATCCGAGGATGACGGGACAGCGCAAGATAGGTCTCGGGCTGTATGGTCATTCCGGTGCGAGAGGGGACATTGTAGAGGATAACTGGCAGATTGACCCCATCGGCGATGGCAAAAAAATGCTGCACCAACCCAGCCTGTGAGGTCTTGTTGTAATAAGGGGTGACCACCAGCAGCGCATCGGCGCCCAGTGATTGTGCTTGCTGTGATTGTTCGATGGCGTGCTGGGTGTCATTAGATCCGGTACCGACGATCACAGGCAGTCTGCCCCGGGCAATTTCTACGCTGCAGCGGATGATCTGTTCTCGCTCGAGGGTGGTCAGGGTCGCACTTTCTCCGCTGGTACCGCAGACCAGCAACGCATCAGCGCCGCCTTCAATGACAAATTCAATGAGATCCTTTAAACTGTCCAGATTGATAAACCCTTCCTCCGTCATTGGCGTTACAAGAGCAACGCAGCATCCTGTAAAGACGCAGGGTTTCATTCAAACCTCCCATAATGCAGTTTTGAGGATCATTCGACACTTTTCAAATCATCTCATGCTCAACCAGATACTTTGCAATCTGGACCGCATTTGCCGCCGCGCCCTTGCGGATATTGTCGGCCACGCACCACAAATTCAGGCCATTCTCCACACTGTCATCCCGGCGCAGCCGACCGACATAGACCTCATTGTGTCCGCTCGACTCGCTTGCCAGAGGATAGATGTCATGCGCGACATCATCGCGGACCACAAGCCCTTCCATGCGGGACATTGCATCCCGGACATCCTCGAGGCGATAGGGCTTTTTGAGCTCAACATTGATCGATTCGCTGTGCCCATTAAAGACGGGGACCCGAACGGTGGTAGCAGTGATGCGGATCGAATCATCCCCTAAAATCTTATGCGTTTCATCCATCATCTTATGTTCTTCCTTGGTGTAGCCATCCTCGAGAAAGACATCAATATGAGGGATGCAGTTGGAGAAGATCGGATAGGGGAATTTTTCAAGCGGGTATTCCTTTTTGCCCTCGACAAAGGCCTTTGCGCCGTTTTCAAGATCATTCCAGCCCTTGACCCCAGCGCCCGACACCGCCTGATAGGTCGAATAGACAATCCGCTTGATCCCATACAGATCCTGCAGGACCTTTAAGGGCAGCATTGCCTGAATGGTGCTGCAGTTGGGATTCGCAATGATCCCGTGATGCCATTTTAGATCCTGCGGGTTGACTTCGGGGACGACCAGCGGAACATCCTTATCCATTCTCCACTGAGAGCTGTTGTCGATGACGACACATCCCTTTGAGGCGGCAATCGGCGCAAATTTCTTGCTGGTCGAGGCACCGGCGGAGAACAGGGCGATGTCAAACCCCTCATCAAAACTCTGCTCGGTCAGTTCCTCAACGGTGTATTCTTTGCCCAAGAGAGAGAGCTTGGTGCCCGCGCTGCGCGCAGAGGCAAACAGCTTATACTTCGAGACGGGAAGGCGATATTCCTCCAGAACCTTCAAAAAAGTTCTGCCGACCATACCGGTGGCGCCGACAACGGCAATACGCACTTGTTTCATTTTACATAACTCCTCTTATCAGAATTTGAGCTTTGGCAGGCCAGCCGTCAAAGCGGCAGACTTGAAAAAAGCCCCCTGATACAATATAATAGAAAGGCCGTTTGTGTGAGAGAACAAAAACCGCTGTGGCCGGGGACTTTTCCCACATAATATAGCACCAGCGTCTTTGCTGTGTCAATGAAAAATGCCGCAAAATCGGCATTTTTGTCGTTTTTACCGAAATACTTGTTCTTTATACAAGGACAGTTCTTGAGAGAAGGAAGTAAAATGCAGAAAAGTGATTTTTATTACGAGCTGCCGAAGGATCGGATCGCTCAGGAGCCGGCAGAGCCGCGCGACAGTGCCAGAATGATGGTGATGGACCGCAAAAGCGGGGAGATCCAGCACAAAATTTTTAAGGAATTACCGCTCTTTTTGGAGCCGGGCGATCTGCTGGTTGTCAACAATTCCAAGGTCTTGCCGGCTCGGCTGCTGGGGACGAAAGAGGGGGGCGGCGCCTCCTGTGAGATCTTGCTGCTGCGAGAGAGGGAAAAAGATGTGTGGGAGTGCCTTGCAAAGCCCGGCAAGCGGCTGAAGGAGGGCGCGCGCGTCGTCTTTGGAGACGGAATTTTGACTGCGGAAATCCTCGAGACACAGGAAGACGGAAATAAGATCGTTGCATTTACCCATCCCGGACGTGGTTTTTATGAGGCGATTGACCTTGTCGGCAAGCTGCCGCTGCCGCATTATATCGAAAAAGAGATGGAGGATGACTCGGAGTACCAGACCGTCTATGCCTCTCAGCTCGGCAGTGCCGCGGCACCGACTGCGGGACTGCACTTTACGCAGGAACTGCTCGATCAGCTGGTCAGTCAGGGGATCGGAGTGGCTCAGCTCACCCTTCACGTAGGACTGGGAACCTTCCGTCCGGTAAAGGTGGACAACATCGAGGAGCATCATATGCATACGGAATGGTATTCCGTTTCCGCTGAGACGGCACAGCGGATCCTTGATACCAAGAAAGCAGGGCATCGCGTGATTGCGGTGGGAACCACCAGCTGCCGTACACTGGAATCGATGTGGAAGGTGCATGGCAAGATCTGTGCCTGCGAGGGGGAGACGGATATCTTCATGTATCCGGGTTTTGAGTTTAAGGTGATCGATGGTCTTATCACAAATTTCCATCTGCCGGAGAGCACCCTGATTATGCTGGTATCCGCATTTGCCGGATATGAGCACACGATGCGGGCATACGACATCGCTGTCAAAGAGGGATATCGTTTTTACTCGTTTGGGGATGCAATGCTGATTCTTTGATTTTTAAAGGGAGGATCTATGTACGAGCTGATCAAGACAGAACACAACGCCCGCCGCGGCAGATTTAAAACCGTACATGGTACGGTGGAGACGCCGGCCTTTATGAATGTTGCCACCGCGGCGGCAATCAAAGGCGGGCTTTCAGCTTTTGACCTAAAAGATATTAAATGTCAGGTAATGCTCTGCAATACCTACCACCTCCATCTGCGGCCGGGCGATGAACTGGTGCGGGATATGGGCGGTTTGCATAAATTTACCCGGTGGGATGGCCCAATCCTCACGGATTCCGGCGGATTTCAGGTTTTCAGCCTCGCTTCTCTGCGGAAGATCAAGGAAGAGGGGGTCACCTTCAACTCGCACATTGACGGGCGCAGAATTTTTATGGGACCTGAAGAGAGTATGCAGATTCAGGCAAATCTTGGTTCCACGATCGCAATGGCCTTTGATGAGTGCATCAAGAATCCGGCGGAATACAGATATGCCAAAAATTCCTGCGATCGGACGGTTCGCTGGCTCAAGCGCTGCAAAGCGGAGCTGCAGCGGCTGAAAGATGAGGGAAAAGCGGTCAACCCGGATCAGATGCTCTTTGGGATCAATCAGGGCTGCTGTTTTGATGATCTTCGGATTGAGCACATGAAACAGATTGCGGATCTGGATCTGGACGGGTACAGCATCGGCGGGCTTGCAGTTGGCGAGCCGACGGAGGAGATGTATCGCGTAATCTCGGTGGTAGAGGAGTATATGCCAAAAGACAAGATCCGCTACCTGATGGGAGTTGGTACTCCGAGCAATATTCTTGAGTCTATTGCACGCGGGGTGGATCTGTTTGACTGTGTCATGCCGGCACGGAATGCGCGGCACGGGCATTTCAATACCTGGAACGGAATCATCAATATCCGCAATGCAAAGTATGAGCGGGATGAGCGCCCGATTGATCCAGAATGTGATTGCCCGGTATGCCGCAATTTCAGCCGCAGCTATATCCGGCACCTCTTTAAAGCGGATGAAATCCTCGGCTTGCGGCTTGGCGTTATGCACAATCTGTATTTTTATAACACACTGTTGGAACGCTGCCGCGCGGCGCTAGATGCGGGAAAATTCGAACAGTTCCGTGTAAAGTACAGCCCGATTTTGGATCAGAGAATCTGAGAAAACCAATTCTTGAATTGTTCTAAAATGGTGAAAATGCTTGCATATAGCCGAGGGATTGGTTATAATTGTTTATGTTGCAATCGAACTTTTAGGAGGAGTTTTTTAGATGCTGCCAATTTTTTTGACGACTGACGCGAATGTCAACACCACTGCCAGTTTGCTGAGCATGATTCTGCCTTTTGCCGCTGTTTTTGTGATAATGTATTTTCTGATGATCCGCCCCCAGCGGAAGAAGGACAAGCAGCTGCAGGATATGCGCAGCTCGCTGGATATCGGCGATAATGTGACCACCATCGGTGGAGTTGTGGGCCGCGTAGTTGCCCTCAAGGACGACACTGTTGTGCTGGAGACCGGCACCGACCGCAATCGCGTCCGGTTCAAGAGATGGGCAGTGCAGGAAGTTGAGAAGCTCACCCTCGAATAACTCTTTTCTATCATAAAAAAAACACCCCCCGAATACACTGTGAGTGTAGTTGGGGGGTATTTTTTTATGTCAAAAAGAACAGCAGCTCTCAAAAAGGAAAGTCTTTCAATCCTGATGCCAATATTATTCTCTTTTGCAGCAGGTATTTTAATGACCATGGCGCAGTTTGCCTTGATCTGCAGTGTCATGTGCAAAACAGACCTGCCGGCAGCATTGCTGGGCCCTCTGTCAACCGGTGCGGTTTGTATAGCCGTTTTTTTTGCGGGAATGCTGCTTGCTTTTCTGCTCAAACGCCGTGGAATGCTGCTTGGGTTCGCACAAGGAGCGGCCTTTTTTGCCATAATTCTGATAGCGGCGCTGCTGCAGGGAACCATGCAATTCTCCGCGTTGGCCTTTGTCAAGCTGATTGCTTTTTGTGCGGCAGGCGGAATCGGTGGGTATTTCGGCATTCTTCTGGCAGAGAAAAAACGGAGAAAACACTGATCAAAGTGCAAGGAAACGGATGCAGCATGTCATGCAGAAGATAGGGCGACCCATCCGCAAAAGAAAAGAGGTTTTCGGATTGAAAAAAAGGCAGGAAATTCAAAATAGACCTGCAATTAGGCTAATTTTTGCACTCTATTATCTCGGGCTGGTACTTGGGGCACTATATGCATCTGCACAGTCTGGAAAACAGGAGAGCTATCTCTACTATTACGTCAATGGGTTTCTCGAGCGGCACACAAATGGCAGCTTTTTGTCTGTGTTTTCGCTCTCATTCCTCGCGCTTTTGGGGATGCACCTCTTTTTATTTCTGTGCAGTTTTGCCTGTTTCGGAATGCCTTTTATTCTATTGTTTGCTCTGCTGCGTGGAATCAGCGGAGGGGTAATCGGTGCCTTTCTCTATCTGGAATATGGGGGAAGGGGGATTTTGTTCCAAGTTCTGATTCTGTTGATCCCAACTGTGATCCAGTCACTCGAACTTTTATGGTTTGCCTCCCATACATTAAAGAGCTCGGCAAAGATGTTCCAGCATACCATGCTGCGACATGCCGGTGCCGGGGCACTTAATCCAGAAGATACTCTGCAGGATTTCGTCCTTTTTGCCACAATCGGAATGTCGGGTGCTATTTTGGAAGGGGTACTCTCAATGCTGTTTGGTCCGGTTTTCGGAATAGTATAGCATTGGAAAATCATTCGTCAGCCTCTGCGGCCAGAGTGCTGTCCTCGTCTGCTTTGGACAAGCGCTCATCAGCAGAAAACGCTTTTCTTTTGACCTTTGCAAGAGGGGAGGATTTGACAGCAGCATCCAGCTGAGAACGGGAGATATGGGTATAGATTTGGGTGGTAGAGACGTTGACATGGCCGAGAATCTCCTGAAGAGCCAACATATCCGCCTGTCCACTTCGATACATGAGAGTGGCAGCTGTGTGGCGGAGCTTATGTGGGGAATATCCCTTTCCGGAAAGACCTGCCTGCGCCAGACACTGCTCGACAATCTGCTCGACTCGACGAGGGGAGAGACGCTTGCCCGTCCGCTTCGAGACGAACATGGCGTTGCGATCCTTTAAATTTACCAGCTTATTGCGTTCAGCAAGGTAAATGCGGATAGCATCCTTACAGGAATCGGTGAGATAGACGGTGCGCTCTTTATTGCCCTTGCCAAGGATCCGGATGGTATCTTCCTTAAAATCAGTCAGATTGATCCCAACCAATTCAGAAAGCCGCATCCCGCAGTTGAGGAAAAGAGTAATGATACAATAATCACGCTCGGTAAACTCTGTCTGCACACTGCGCAGCAGTTCAAGACACTCCTCGAGGGAAAGATACTTCGGGAGTGCTTTTTTCAATGCGGGGGAATCGACGTCGATCGCAGGATTTGTCTCCAGCTCATTCTTTTTATTGACGTAGTAGTGGAAAAAGGCTTTGATGCTGCACAGCTTCCGCGCCCGAGTGCGAGCACTGTTGGAACGCTCCCTTGTGATGTAGTACATGAATTCATAAACTTCCTTTTTGCTGATGGTTTTCACAAAATCAAAGGGAAGCGCTTGAATGGAGATTTCCTCCAAAGAGAGACCAGAGTTGACATCACCGCGGTAGCGCCTCAAAAAGCGAAAAAAGGTGCGCAGGTCTATTTCATATCCGTTTACAGTGCGGGGAGAGAGATTGCGGATAGAGAGCTCATAATTGAGAAATTCTTTTAAAAAATCGGGGCAGCCTGAAAAATCATCTCGTTTTACACCTGCCGCAGATGTTTGAACAGCCATTGGAATCCTCCGAATAAAAAATAATATCAAATATACGATAACTATTTTATCACTAATTTTATCAAAAAGAACGCAAAGAAAAAAGATAAAAAGAAATGGCCAGCTTTAATGCACGCCGCAAAAGAAAAATAGAAGCGAAAGAGAGGGGCGATTTTCAAGATATACTATTTCGCTAAATGTAAGTTTAGCGAAATACAGGGGAGCGAAAAAGCGCTTTTTCCTTATAATACGGTATCTGGTTCACCATATATCTGCCGATCATTGATTCTGATATTTACATCTCATTTTTATGATTTAAGGAAGATATTTTTTAAATTAGAAAAACAATCGTTCAGTCCTCTTCGCACAATGTCAAGATCCCGCCAAGGTCCTGCATGGGTTCTGTTGTTAAACTGATCGGCTCCACATCAAAGCGCTCAAGAAAATGCGCGATTTCACGATACTGCTCTAAAGTTTTAAAATCCCCGCAGAATGCCAGTTCATGAGCGCTGATTTTGCCGCAGCATCCACCGATAAACCCGTATTGGTAGCCCTTGAGCAGGATTCCAGTCTCGGGACGAATTAAAAGTACCTCTATGCCGACTGTTTTGAGTGCATCGGCAATCCCACGATCGGCGGTAATTGCGGCCTGTTCAGTTACTGGGATAACGGAGCAACGGGTATACCCTTGTTTGACTGTTGTAATTTCATACTTTGTTTCGAAACTACTCAAAAAAGAAATGGAAGTACTGCCGCCAATCAAGTAATTGCCGATCAATAACGTATTGAATGCCGTCTCAGCCGGATAACCGGGTTTCAGCACTTTGCATGGTTCAGCTTTAATTTGAAACTGGTCGAGCCTGCGCAGCAGTTCTTTTTGATCGGCGCTCACGAGACAGCATCCCGCTTTCAGTGGAAGCATCAACATATCAGGGTGATCTGCAATCGGGACAGAAAGCAATTTGGACGGGCGCGTTTGGCAGCACAAAATTCCACGCTGTTCCAATGCGCGAATCACCTTTTTGTTTTTTCCGGAAATGACACAAAGCCGCGCAGAGTTTTTGGGCAGATTAGGTTTGCTAAATTGCATAAAGTGATGACCTCCCTTCCCTTTTTGTATATCATATCAAAAATCCATCCGTAAAGCGATAAAACTTTACGGATGGATTTTATGCAAAATCACAACAGTGCAATAGCAGATTTGACAGAAGAAACGCCCAGCAGCTCCAAGTTCGGATAGGCGCCGGGATCTAGCTGGGACAGTCCATGTTTCGGAAGAATGACGCGAGAAAATCCGATCCGGCCAGCTTCTCTCAAACGCGCATCCAAATTGCTGACATTCCGCACTTCGCCGCCGAGACCAACCTCTCCGATTGCGATTGTGTCGTCTGAAATCGGCTTATCCAATAGACTGGAGATCACAGCGAGTACCACGGCAAGATCGCAGGCGGTATCATCCAGACGCAAACCGCCGACAATATTCAGGTAGACGTCTAAACTGCCAAGATAATAGCCGCCCCGCTTTTCGATTACCGCAAGCAGCAGATTGGCGCGGTTAAAATCAAATCCGGATGTGGTGCGGCGCGGTGACGGAAAATTGCTCTTTGTCACCAGTGCCTGAATTTCGGAGAGGATCGGTCTGGTGCCCTCCATCGTACAGGCAACACAGTTGCCTGATACGCCGAGCGGCCGTCCCTCAAGCAGCAGTTTTGAGGGATTGATAACCTCATGCAGCCCATTTGCCGACATATCAAACATGCCGATTTCATTGGTCGAGCCGTAGCGGTTTTTTACGGCGCGAAGAACACGGTAAGGCAGCATCCGATCCCCTTCAAAATAGAGAACGGTGTCGACAATATGCTCCATAACCTTTGGCCCGGCAATTGCTCCGTCTTTGTTGACATGGCCGACAATAAAAATCGGAATTTCAAGGGTTTTGGCTGCAATCAGCAGCTGGCTGGAACACTCCTTGACCTGTGAAACGCTGCCCGCCGAGGAGGAGACAGCATCCGAATGCATGGTTTGAATCGAGTCGATGATGACAAGATCCGGCCGGCGATTGCGGATCATTTCAATGATGGATTCCATCTGTGTCTGCGCTGCAACAGTCACATTTTCACCGGGTACACCGAGACGATTGGCGCGCAGTTTGATCTGACGGATCGACTCCTCACCGGTTACATACAGGACCTGAAGCTGCTGCGGGATAGAGGCGCAGATCTGCAAGAGCAGGGTTGATTTTCCAGCGCCCGGCTCTCCGCCGAGCAGAATGACCGAACCGATGACAATCCCGCCCCCGAGCACACGATCCAGTTCCGAGATGCCGGTTAAAATCCGCGCTTTCTCGTCATTGGTATCGATATCAAACAGACGCGCAGCGCTGACCTCTCCCGCAAGGGCGGGCAGCCGGCTGGATTTTGCCGAAGCGGCGGGCTGTTGTACCACGACGTCTTCTTCCATCGTATTCCATGCACCACAGCTTGGACAGCGTCCCAGCCAACGCGGGCTCTGCTCCCCGCAGGCGGTACAGACATAGATTGTCTTTACTTTTTCCTTGGGCAAAAAGCTCAACCTCCATCAAAAGAGCGCGCATCGACCGAGTAGGCCGCTGTCGGACGATACGCATTGAGAAACGCCTTGCCTGCAATCCCATCCGCCAAACGGAAGATCAGAATGCAGATGACCAGCACAAAAAGAACAATAAGACAGCTCTCAAAAAAGCGCATAACAATCCTCCCTTTCATAGACATCCTATGAGAGGGAGGGAGAATTTTAATCCTCTTTTGCAGGAGGATCCTTTTTGACGTAATCCGCAGTGCGAAATACATATGCTTTGTTGCAGAATTGACACTTGAGCTCAACAGTTTCTTGCTCCGAGGCAATCTTCCGCAGTTCGTCCTGACCAAGACTCATATAGGCGCGCTCCACCCGCTCGCGGCTGCAGTCGCAGTGATACTGCACATCGCTCTCATCAAGAACATTTGGAGAAAAACCATCCAACACCTGCTCAATGATTTGGTAAACGCTGACTCCCTCGCTGAGCAGCGTGGTCATGCTCTTCATCCCGGAAATGTTCTGCTCGAGACGGTCGATTTCCTGATCAGTCGCACCGGGCAGCAACTGCAGCAGATAGCCTCCGGCCTTTTGGATGGTCAGATCCGGATTGACCAGCACGCCGAGCGCGCAGACACTGGGGGTCTGTTCGCTGGTTGCATAGTAAGAGGTCAGATCCTCCGCGATTTCCCCAGAGACAAGCGGAACCTGCCCGACATAGGGCTCCTTCAGACCAATGTCCTTGATGACCGTCAAAATTCCCTCATGTCCGACGGCACCGCCGACGTCCAGTTTGCCGTCGGGACGAGACGAGATCTCGACAATATTATTCTCAACATATCCCTTGACGTTGCCCCTGCCATCCGCCACCGCAAGCAGCAGGCCGGCAGGGCCGTCCCCCTTAACCCGCAGGGTGAGAGAGTCGTCCTCACTTTTCAAGGTTGCGCTCATCAGTGCGGCGCCGGTGAGCAGCCGTCCCAGCGCCGCAGAGACCACAGCGCTCGGGTGATGATATTGTTCCATCTGAGCGACAATTTCGGTGGAGTCCAAAATCGAGATCACCGCGCCGCCATTTTCTGAAATTGCCCTTACAAGCTTTGACATTGTATCACCTTTTCCGCCACAAACAGCAGCCGCTGAGACTGCGCATCAGGTACACAGAAGCGCTCGCCATCTAGAATTTCTAAGATCCGAAATCCTGCATCAGCGCAGATCTGAACAAGTTCCTGTGGCTCACAATAGTATTCGTAAAAAGATTCTTGATAATGCTCCGGGTCATCCCGGTAAGTGATATCGATTGAGATTTTTGTGCGCCGCTGCCCCTCTTCGAGATGATTGGTCCAAACACAGACGGCATCCTCATCCTCCAAGGTAAAGGTTTCATCCGCGAGGATTTTTTGATGCTTATATGGTGTGTTGACATCAAAGAGGAAGAGCCCGTCCTTTTCCATAAAAAGCCCAACCTTCTCGATTGCCTTTTTCATCTCGGACACCGGCCCAAGATGATTGAGGGTGTCAAAGGTGGAAATGGCGCCCTGAATGGTGCCGTAGAGATCCAGCTCCGTTAGATCCTGCTGCAGCAGCAAAACGCCGGTTGTTTCGCGCTCAGCGAGCTTTTCGCTGAGAATGGAGAGCATCTCATCCGACGCATCCACCGCAATCATATCATATCCGGCATCAGCCAACCGGAGGGTCATCTCACCGGTGCCGCATCCAAGATCGGCGATGATCTTTCCCGGCAGTTTATGAGATAGCAAACGGCCATGAATGATCTCAAAAAGCGCATCGTAGTCCGCTTCGCCGTTGAACTCATCATAAAAATAAGAAAAATCCTGATAGCCGGGCACTGGCCTCCCTCCTCTGCTGCGATAAATCAAAAATGAGACGCTGCACTTTCGATCGTCTTCTGCAATTCGGCGATACCAAGACCGGATTCTGCACTGGTAAGGAAAATACCTTTACATCCATAAGGAGTGCAGATTGCAGTAAAATCCCCTATCACATGGTCAAGATCCGATTTTTTCAGTTTATCCGCTTTGGTCAAAGCGACAACAAATGGGATCTGATAATGGCTGAGATATTCCATCATCGTCCTGTCGTCCGCCGACGGCTGATGACGGCTGTCCAGCAGCTGCACCAACAAGGTACAGCGATCGGAGACAGCAAAATAGCTGTTAATCAGATCATCCCAGCGTGCTCGCTCAGACGCGGAGACCTTGGCATAACCGTAACCGGGAAGATCGACAAGATAACCATCCCCGAGATCATAATAGTTGATGGTTGCCGTTTTTCCGGGGGTCGCACTGACACGGGCGAGGTTTTTCCGGTTGCATAGCTTATTGATTAAGGAGGACTTTCCGACATTGGAGCGGCCGGAAAAAACGATCTCTGGCCGATCATGATCCGGCAGTTGGGAGGATAGGCCGTAGGATGCCTTGAATGCAGCCTGCTGATACTTCATCTTCCTCACTCCTTTTTGGGCAGCAATGCGATCCGAAGCACCTCGCTCAGATCGGTGACCGGCTCAAACCTCAGGGATTCCTTGACGACGTCATCCACCTCGTAGAGGTCCGGCATATTGTCCGCGGGCAAAATTACAGTATGCATCTTTTCGCGATAGGCTGCCATCGATTTTTCTTTGAGACCGCCAATGGGCAGGACGATGCCGTGCAGAGTGATCTCACCCGTCATCGCGACATCGCTGCGCACCGGACGGCCGGACAGTGCCGAGATCAGCGCTGTGGCCAGTGTGACGCCGGCCGAGGGCCCGTCTTTCGGGATTGCGCCCTCGGGAGCATGGATATGAATATCGATGGATTTGAAAACCGTCCCCTCGAATCCGTACTCCGACGCATGGACCTTAGCATAGGTGATTGCGAGCTTTGCGGATTCTTTCATTACATCGCCCAGCGAACCGGTCAATTCCAGCCCGCCGCTGCCGTTTTCGATGATCTGCACCTCGATGGGAAGCAGTTCGCCGCCGACAGAAGTCCATGCAAGCCCGTTGGCAATCCCCACGGCGTTGGTCTTATTGGCGAAATTCGGCTTGACCCGCACAGGGCCGATCAGCGGTTCAAGGCTCTTGGAAGAGATCGAGATCACACCCTCCGTCTCTCCCGCTGCAATCGATTTTGCGCATTTGCGCAGAACCTCTCCAATCACCCGTTCCAGCCCGCGGACGCCGGCTTCCTGTGTGTAGCCGTCAATGAGAGCGGTGATCGCGGAATCAGTAAATTTGACTCTCCCCTTCAGGCCGTTTGCGGTAAGCTGCTTTGGGATCAGATGCCGTTTTGCGATGTTGAACTTCTCTACCCGGGTATAGCTGGGCAGTTCAATCACATCCATACGATCCAGAAGCGGGCGCGGAATGGTATCGGTTGTATTTGCTGTGGTGATAAAGAGCACCTTGCTCAGATCAAACGGAATATCGAGATAGAGATCCTTGAACGCGACATTCTGTTCCGGATCCAGAGCCTCCAGCAGCGCTGCGGCGGGATCCCCGCGGAAATCGGCAGCCATCTTGTCCACCTCATCGAGAAGGACAACAGGATTGTTGCTCTTTGCTGTGGCGAGCGCGCTGATCAGCTTGCCCGGCATAGCGCCGATATAGGTCCGACGATGGCCGCGAATTTCGGCCTCATCCCGCACGCCGCCGAGGGAGACCCGGACATATTTGCGCCCAAGGCAGCGCGCGATCGAATTTGCAATCGAGGTCTTACCGACACCCGGAGGGCCGACCAGACAGATGATCTGGCTCTTTACCGTATCGGAGAGTTTGCGCACGGCAAGAATTTCGAGAATCCGTTCCTTGACCTTTTTCAAACCGTAATGCTCCCGATTCAGGATCATCTCCGCTTTGTTGATGTCGATGTTTTCAGGTGTTGAGGTATTCCATGGCAGATCCAGCGCCGTATCGAGATAGGTGCGGATGACCGAGGCCTCCTGCGAGTTGCCCTGCATTCTGTAGAGGCGGTCTGCTTCCTTGTTCAGTTTCTCCCTCGCCTCATCCGGAAGAACTAATTTTTCAATCCGCTGCTTGTAGCTGTCGGCTTCCTGACGGACATCCTCGTCCTCATCCAGCTCGTTTGAGATGGCGCGCATCTGTTCCCGCAGGAAGTAGTCGCGCTGGTTTTTGTCCATCTGAACCGAGACCTTGTCATGGATCTCTTTTTCGATCGAGAGGACCTTGTTTTCCTTGCTGAATACCGACAGAATGGTTTCCAGACGGCCCAGAACCGTTCCCTCGTTCAGGATCTTCTGTTTGTCGGTGTACTTAAAAAGAAGATTGCTGGGAATGTAATCCCCAAGAAAAACAGGATCTTCACTGGAGAGAATGGTATAGACAACGTCTTTCGGGATGCGGGAGCTCAGTTCCATGTATTCCTCAAATGCCTCACGGATAGAGCGCAACAGAGCTTCCGCCTGAACGCTGTCGGCGGATTTCGCCCCGCGTACCGGTGCGGGCTTGACCAAAACCTGCATAAAGTTGTTGGCATTGTCCAATTCAATCAGGCTTGCGCGGAATTTTCCTTCGACAAGAACCTTAACCAGATCATCAGAGACCCGAAGAGCCTGCTTAATCTCAGCGACAACACCGTAATTATACAAATCTTTGCGGGTGGGATCATCCAGATCCATGTCCTTCTGTGCGACCAAAAAGAGGCTGGTATTGTTCTCCATCGCCCACTCAACCGCGGCGATGGATTGAGGACGTCCAACCTCAAAGTGAATCACATTGTTGGGGAAAACAACCAGCCCGCGCAGCGCGATGGCCGGTAGTGACAGGGTTTCGTTTTTATGATCTATCTTGAGCTTTACCTTAACTGGCATAAAGCATTCCTCCTAAAAGAGCAATAATTTCGTTCATTTTCACGATCCTATATATTATACCTTTTTCCTCGCATTTACGCAACTTTCCGATTTTTATGATAAAAATATTGACAAACGCAAAATAGTTGAGTATATTTAAAAAAATCGGCTAAAAGCGAGGGAGAAAAAATGGGCGTGTTATCCGGCGGATGTTTACTCAAAGCCTCAGGTGTTTCTTTTTTCTCTCCCCTTTCTTCAGCATTTGTATTTGTTTTTAGAGATTAAGCTGTTTTTTCAGCTTAATCTTTTTTTTGCCCTTTTTGAGATGAGGAGGTAATGGAATGAAGTCTGAAAATGCCATCTGGAATGCGCGGGAGCTGGGAATCCCCAAAATGCTGATTCTCGGGCTGCAGCACACCTTTGCGATGTTCGGCGCAACCGTCTTGGTGCCGATTATCACAGGATTGGATGTCTCCACCACCCTGCTGTTTGCGGGCCTTGGGACATTGCTCTTCCACCTGATTACAAAAGGAAAGGTTCCGGCGTTTCTGGGGTCCTCTTTTGCTTTCCTTGGCGGGTATGCCATGGTTGCGCCCAAATTGGAGGATGGTTCTGCTAACCTTGAAATGCTGCCTTATGCCTGCGGCGGCGTGGTGGCAGCGGGTTTTGTCTATGTCATTTTGGCAGGTCTGATCAAGGCATTTGGGGTCAAACGGGTGATGCGCTTTTTCCCGCCGGTGGTAACGGGGCCGATTATCATTGCCATCGGTCTGATTCTCGCCCCTACCGCGGTCGAGAGTGCAAGCGAGGATTGGCTGCTCGCCTTTATTGCGCTGGCGATCATCATTGTCTGCAATATCTGGGGCAAGGGAATGATCAAGATCATCCCGATTCTTCTGGGAATTGTCGGCTCCTATCTGGTTGCTGTCTGTATGGGAAGGGTGGATTTCACGGCCGTAAAACAAGCTGAGCTCGTTGCCATGGCGCCGATCACGATGGCCAAGTTTAGCATCAGCGCCATCTTTACCATTATGCCGATTGCCCTTGCAACGATGATGGAACATATCGGAGACATCGCGGCAATCAGCGCGACGACGGGAAAGAATTATATCGGCGATCCCGGACTTCATCGCACCCTGCTGGGCGATGGTCTTGCGACCAGCCTTGCTGGCCTGTTCGGAGGGCCGGCAAATACCACCTATGGCGAGAATACCGGCGTACTTGCACTGACCCGGATCTATGATCCGCGGGTTATGCGGATTGCTGCGGTCTTTGCGATCCTGCTCTCCTTTATCCCCAAGTTCGGGGAGATCATTCATTCCGTCCCCAATGCGATTATCGGTGGCGTAAGCTTTATCCTCTATGGGATGATCAGCGCAATTGGCGTGCGCAATGTCGTGGAGAATCAGGTAGATCTGACCAAATCCAGAAACCTCATCATTGCAGCCGTGATTCTTGTCAGCGCGCTCGGCTTTAACAGCATCGGCGGAATCTCAATTCCGGTGACCTCTGAGATCACGATTTCCCTGTCGGGGTTGGCAATCGCCGCGATTCTTGGGATCCTGCTCAACGCACTGCTGCCGGGAAACGACTATGTTTTCAGTGAGGAGGTTCCTGATGAGGGCAAAACCTCGGTTGATTTCAAGGTGTAAGTACTTCGTTCCTTTATCTTGCGGATTTTAAAATGCCGTTTGTAAACTGAATTAGAGAAAAAACAGGGCAGGCTTTGAAAGCCTGCCCTGTTTTTCGTATCACATGGAACCGGATGGAACATGCAGATTCATTTTTTAAGATCAATGCAGCTGGGTATTGACGGTGTTTTTATACCGCTTGCGTACCGCGCCATACTGAAGTGTCGGTTTTGCATTTCCCAGAACAACATCCGCATCGACTGTGACCTTGATGATGGTGGGATCACTTGGAACCTCGTACATTGTCTCCATCAAGATCTGCTCTACAATGCTGCGCAGTCCGCGCGCGCCGCTCTTGAGCTTAATTGCTTTCTTGGCAATTTCATGCAGCGCCTCATCGGTAATCTCAAGTTCAACATTATCCAGCATGAAGAGTGCGCGGTACTGTTTGACAATCGAGTTTTTCGGCTCCTTGAGAATCCGCACCAACGCGGTCTCATCCAGAGAATCCAGCACGGTGACAATCGGAAGACGGCCAACCAGCTCCGGAATCAGACCGAATTTGACAAGGTCGTGAGGCTCTACCATCCGCAGCAGCTGCGCATCGTCGCTGTCCTTAGACACCTCTTTGAGCTGACTGCCAAACCCAAGGCCGGAATGATCGGTCCGCTTTTGAATATGCTTGGCAAGACCATCGAAAGCGCCGCCGCAGATAAAGAGGATATTCTTGGTGTTGATCTGGATAAACTCCTGCTGCGGGTGCTTGCGTCCGCCCTGAGGAGGAACATTGGCAACCGTGCCTTCCAGAATCTTCAGCAGTGCCTGCTGTACGCCCTCGCCGCCAACATCTCGGGTGATAGAGGGATTTTCGCTCTTGCGAGTAATCTTATCGATCTCGTCGATGTAGATAATTCCCTTCTCCGCCCGCTCGATGTCAAAATCAGCGGCTTGGATCAACTTGAGCAGAATATTTTCGACGTCTTCACCGACATAGCCGGCCTCGGTCAGGGTCGTCGCGTCGGCGATTGCAAAAGGAACCTTGAGCATACGGGCCAGATTTTGAGCAAGGTAGGTCTTGCCGACACCAGAGGGACCGACCAACAGGACATTGCTCTTCTGAAGCTCGACGCTGTTGTCGTAGTCTTTGCTGAGAATCCGCTTGTAATGGTTGTAAACCGAGACCGCCAGCACCATCTTTGCGCTGTCCTGCCCGATAACATACTGGTCCAACCCTTCTTTGATCTCCTGAGGAGTCAAAATTTTGAAATTGTTGGATGCAGCATTGGGGGCCGGCTTTGCGCTGGGACGGGAGATCCGCTGAGGCGCTCCTTGCGGGCCATGCGGGCGGATCCCCTCCTCGGATAGCAGTGTGCTGCAAAGTTCAATGCATTCGCTGCAGATATTGACACCCGGGCCAATAATCATCCGCTCCACCTGATCCTGCCCCTTACCGCAGAAACTACAGGTGATCTCCTTTTCTTTATTTGCCATTTTTCACCAACTTACTTTATCGCTTAGTGGTCCTATCGCTTAGTGGTCTTATCGCTTAATGGTCACCGCATCAATCAGGCCATAATCGGCGGCCTCCTGTGCGGTCAAAAAGTTGTCCCGCTCGGTATCCGCCTGAATCCGCTCCAGCGGCTGGCCGGTATACTTGGAATACAACTCATTCATCCGCTGACGGACGCGGATGATGTGGTCGGCATGAATCTTGATATCGGTCGCCTGCCCCTGCAGACCGCTGAGCAACGGCTGATGGATCATAATTTCGCTGTTGGGCAGCGCAAAGCGCTTCCCCTTTGCTCCGGAGGCCAGCAAGAAGGAGCCCATGGAGGCCGCCATGCCGATGCAGGTGGTCGAAACATCACATTTGATATACTGCATTGTATCATGGATTGCCATGCCCGCCGTGATGGAACCGCCGGGGCTGTTGATGTAAAGGCTGATATCCTTTTCGGGATCCTGCCCTTCCAGATAAAGCAGCTGCGCGACAACCACGCTGGCGGAGGCGTCGTTAATCTCCTCAGACAACATAATGATGCGGTCGTTCAGCAGCCGGGAAAAGATGTCATAGGATCTCTCCCCGCGGCTGGTCTGTTCAATGACATAGGGGACCAAACTCATTACAAATACCTCCGAATTGAAAAAATTAGTCGTTCTTCTCCTCCGCTTTTGCCTCCTCGGCAGCTTCCTCGGTGACCTCAGCGGAAGACTTGATCAGGTCGATAGCCTTGTTGATCGCCAGATCCTTCTTGACCTCCTCGGTGGGAATGACCTCACGGATCTTGGCTTCTTCCATCTGATAGGTGTCGGCCAGACGCTTGACCTCGGCGTCGAACTCCTCCTCGCTGGCCTCGATCTTCTCCAGCTCAACGATCTTGGCGAGCGCCAGACGGATCTTGACCTGCTTTTCCGCCTGCTCACGGAAGCTCTCGCGGAACTTCTCCATCGTGCTGTTGGTATACTGCAGATAGAGCTCGAGCTTGAGACCCTGCTGCTGCAGACGATACTCGAAGTCGCGGACCATCTCGTCCACACGGTTCTCGATCATGCAGGCGGGAATCTCGACCTTCATGCCCTCGACAATCTGATCGACCAAGGCGTTCTCGAGGTTCAGCTCATCTTCCTTGTCGGTCTGCTCCTGCTTCTTCTTGCGGATGTCCGCCTTCAGGTCATCAAGGGTGTCAAACTCGCTGACGTCCTTGGCAAACTCGTCGTCCAGAACCGGAAGCTCGCGGGTCTTAACCTCGTGCAGCTTGATCTTGAAGGTGGCGTCCTTGCCGGCGAGCTCGGTAGCCTGATACTCCGCGGGGAAGGTTACCTGAATGTCAAACTCTTCACCGGCGGCATGGCCGACAACCTGATCCTCAAAGCCGGGGATGAACTGGCCGCTGCCCAGCGCGAGAGAGAAGTTCTCGCCCTTGCCGCCCTCAAACGCAACACCGTCGACAAAGCCCTCAAAATCGATCACAGCGATGTCGCCCTTCTCTGCCTTGCCCTCGCGGGTGATGGTGCGGGCATTGCGCTGCTGCAGACGGGAGATCTCGGCGTCAACTTCCGACTCCTCCACAGTATGGACCTTCTTGACTGCCTTTAATCCCTTGTACTCACCCATCTCAACATCGGGGGTGACAGTGACGGTGACCTTCAGCAGAGCGCCGTCCTCCAGACTGGTGGAGACCAGCTCTGCCTCAGGGCGATCCACCGGCTCAATGCCGGCGGCCTTGACGGCCTCCTCATAGACCTCGGGGAACAGATCGTTGACAGCGTCATAGTGGAAGACGTCCTTGCCATACATCTGCTCGATCAGGTGACGGGGAGCCTTGCCCTTGCGGAAACCGGGGATGTTGAACTTGCCGGCATTCTTCTTAAACGCCTTGGAGACAGCGTCGCCAAAGGTGGCGGCGTCAATGGCGATTTCAAGCTCTACGCGGCTGTTTTCCAGCTTTTCATTTTTTTTCAGTTCCATGTTTTTTCCTCCATAAAAGACATTGCATTTAATTATAGCATAATGAATGTAAACTTTCCATTAATTTATGCGGCTTTGCGCAAAAATTTAACGAAAGGAATCAGCGGATTTTGATCGGGCAAAAGCCCAGTGCATCCGCAGAGATCAACTTATAGCGGATTCCGTCCACCTCGCCTTGAATTGCGCCCCGGATCGACCCGCCGTGCAGATGGCCGTACCAGCATTCGGTGATGCCGAACTCGTGCAGCAGCTCCAAAACCTCGTCGGCGTTGCCGGAGGGATAGAGCGGCGGATAGTGCAGAAAGACCAATTTGGGCAGATCTCCCGCGCTCTCCAATGAGGCGCGCAGCCGCCCAAGTTCCCGGTTCATCACCTTGGCATCATGGGGCTGCCCGACATCGAAAAGCCAGCTGCGGGTGCCGCAGATGGCATATCCCTCCTCGATATAACAGTTGTTATTGAGAAAACGGATCGTCGAAAAGCCCTGCGCGGCGCAGAAGGCGTTCATCTTGGACAGGGTGGTCCACCAGTAATCGTGGTTTCCCTTTAAGATAATCTTTCGTCCCGGCAGCCGATCAATGAAGCTGAAATCCTCAATGGCGTTTTCCAGCTTCATCGCCCAGGAGATGTCTCCCGGCAGCACAATGGTATCCTCGGGCTGAATCAGGCGGTTCCAATTTGCCTCAAGGCGTGGAACATAGTCCTTCCAGCCGGAAAAAACATCCATCGGCTTATCACTGCCAAGTGAAAGATGCAGATCAGCAATTGCGTAGATTGACATAAACTACCCTCACAGTGCGCGGGCAACCGCAAGAATCTGTTCCGGCTCAATTTGCTCCTCAAAGCGGATCTTCTTGTCCCGCAGTTCCCGCAGCACCTTGGGAGCCGGTGCACCGGTCAGCTGCTCCAGCAGAGCGAGATCGGCGAAATCATCTCCGCTGACGCTGCCGCCCAGCGCATGCAGCACCGCGCCGGGGAATTTATAGGGGCTGGCGGTCGAGAGCGCTACACAGGGAATCCCATCCCGCCGTCCGGCGCGCGCTACCGAGAGCGCCACCGCGGTATGCGGGTCGGCGAGGTAGTGGTCGTCCTTCCATGTCCGGGCGATTTCAGCCATACAGCGGTCCTCATCGGTATAGCCGAAACCAAAAGTCTCGGCAATCTTTTCGCGCAGATCCGCGGGGATCTGGTATCTCTTCGTCGAAGAGAGCGATGCCATCAGGCGGGACACCTGTGCGGCGCTGCCGCTCTCGTGATAGAGCAGCCTCTCGAGGTTTGAGGAAACCAGAATATCCATCGACGGAGACGCCGTCTTATAGAATGGACGGTTGGCGTCATAGACACCGCTTGCACCAAAGTCGGACAGGACGTTATTCCGATTGGAGGCGCAGATCAGGCGGCGGATGGGAAGCCCCATCTGCTTGGCGTAATAGCCGGCCAAGATATCGCCAAAATTGCCGGTCGGCACGCAGAAGTCAGCCGGATCCCCAAGCGAGAGCGCACCGGCGCGCACCAACTGAAAATAACCCGCAAAGTAATAGACAATCTGCGGGGCAAGCCGCCCCCAGTTGATCGAATTGGCACTGGTCAGCCGCTTTCCGACAGCCGCGCACTCAGCGGCAAACGCGGCGTCGGTAAACACACGCTTAACTCCGGTCTGCGCATCATCAAAATTGCCTTCGACCGCAAAAACGTGGACGTTTTTGCCCTCCTGCGTAGCCATTTGGAGACGCTGCATCTCACTGGTACCATGATCCGGATAAAAGACGGCGATCTCGATGCCGGGCAGATCCCGATATCCTTCCAGTGCCGCTTTTCCGGTGTCACCAGAGGTTGCAACCAGAATTGCGGTCTTGGTCTTGTCATGGTTGATCCGCTTTGCCTCAGTCAGAAGCAGCGGCATCAGCTGCAAAGCATAATCTTTGAATGCGCAGGTCGGGCCGTGCCACAGCTCCATGCTGTAAAGACCGTCCTCCAGCTTGGCCAGATGTGCGTTTTTTCCGGCAAATCGGTCCGCACCATAGGCCTTTTGGGCAGCCTCAAGCAAAAATGATTCGCTGTAATCTGTAAGATAGAGCCCCAGCAGCTTTGCTGCCAATGTGCAGTAGTCCAGCTGCATCAAAGCGGCAAGGTCGACCGAGGGGAACGATTCGGGCACAAACAGACCGCCCTCCTCAGAGATCCCCTGCAGGATTGCCTCGGATGCGGTGCGCCGCAGCGTATCGTCCCTCGTGCTGAAATAGTTCATCCTACATTCCCCTTCCTTATGCCGTAAAGGCGTTTTCGATCTGATTGATCCGGGTGACCTCTTCCCCGCTGTAATAGATCTCGACCACATCAAAACGGATCTGCTGATCCGTGATTCCAAACTTTTCGAGATATCCTTTTGCCGCCGAGATAATCCGGTTTTGTTTTGCAGGTGTGACCGCTTCCCGCGGCAGCAACGCGCTGCCCTCGGCGCGGGTCTTGACCTCGGCAAAGACCAAGGTGTTCCCCTTTTCCGCAATCAGGTCAATTTCTCCCCTGCGGGTGCGAAAATTGGAAGCGAGCAGCCGGTAGCCGGCTTTGCGATAGAATTTCGCCGCAGAAACCTCTCCAAGGATCCCTGCCGTTTTTCTGTCCATCAGACGATCCCCCTCTTTTTGAGAAAACTCTTGCGATAAAAATCCTGTATCCCATACTTTTCGATCAATTCATAATGCAGTTTTGTAGGATAGCCCTTGTGCTTTTCAAACTGATATTGCGGGTACTGTTTGCCCAGCTCAACCATATAGCAGTCCCGCGTCACCTTTGCGAGAACCGAGGCAGCCGCGATGCAGGCGGAGGTTGCATCCCCCTTGACTACGGCGCGGGAAGGCACCGCAAGATCCTGCGGGCAGCGATTGCCGTCGATCAGTGCGAGAGCCGGCACCGGGGAAAGTCCCTCCACCGCCTGCCGCATACCCAGCATCGTTGCCTGCAGGATATTGATCCGGTCAATCTCCTGCGGGCCGACCATCACGATTTTATAGCTGACGGCGTTTTCGATGATCTCGGGATACAGTGCCTCCCGCTTTTTCTCGGTCAGCTTTTTGGAGTCGTTGAGCCCCTCGATCAGATGGTCCTCCCGCAGGATCACAGCCGCGACACAGACCGGCCCGGCCAAGGGACCGCGGCCCGCCTCGTCCACACCGCAGACAAGGCCATATTGCTCTAAAAGCGGAGCGTCGTACGCGTATAGCGAATTCACGGCTGCGCCTCCTTCTGATCAGGGAAAACGGCATCCGCGGGGCTTTCGAGCGAGAGGTTCCCCAGTTTGCTCGCGCGGAACTCATCCACCACCATAATGGCGGCCCGAGTGAGATCCACCTCGCCTCCGGAGATCAGCATCCCGCGCTTTCTTCCGATCGCCTCGAGCAGTTCATAACGATCCAGCTCCATCTGCTGTGCATTCAGCTTGTACCGCTGCGCGATTTTATCAGGATAAAGGCGCTTCACCTCACTGAGCAGTTCTGCGGCAATTTCCTCCATATCCAGAATATCGTCCTTGATGGAACCGATAAACGCGAGGTTTGTGGCGGTGCGCAGATCCTCAAATTTCTTCCACAGCACCCCCGGCATATCCAGAAGGTCGTATCCGCCGACAGTGACCCACTGTTTGCCGCGGGTGACGCCGGGACGATCCTCTGCCTTGGCGCGCTGACTGCCGGCAAAGCTGTTGATGAAGGTAGATTTGCCCACATTGGGAATTCCGACCAGCATCAAGCGGATCTGTGCGCCGGACATTCCCTTCTGAGCACGGCGCTCCAGCAGAGGCGCCAATGCGCGGTCGACCTCTGTCTTTACCCCGGCGGCAGCTCCCTTTTTCTTGCTTGAAATCGCGACGCAGGAACTGTGCGCTCCTTTAAAATAGGAAAGCCACCGGCTTGTAACATGCGGGTCAGCAAGGTCGCTCTTATTGAGAATATAGATTCTGGGCTTGTCGCCGAGCAATGCCTCAATCTCGGGGTTTAAACTGGAAGCGGGAATTCTGGCATCCAGCAAAACCAATACGGCGTCGACATTCTTGAGTTCGCTTCCAATCAGCCGCAACGTCTTGGCCATATGGCCCGGAAACCACTGGATCTGTCTTTGGTTCAGCGAATCACTCATTGGATCCCTCCGATCGCATTCAGGGGAAAGATGCGGAACACAACCTTGCCCAAAATATCTCTGCTGTCAATAAAACCGATTTTACTGCTGCGGCTGTCAAGGGAGACGCGCCGGTTATCCCCCAGCACGAAGAGGGTGCCTTCTGGGACGATGAGCGGAAATGTGACATCTCCAAGGCTGCTGATCATACTGCCGAGATATGGCTCTTCCAATCTCTCGCCGTTCACATAGACATCAGAGGTTGTAAGATCGATATCGACCTCATCCCCTCCCAGCGCGATGACTCGTTTGACCAGCGGCTCCCCGTACCGGGTATACCCATCTACCACAACAACATCTCCCCGCTCAGGGGTATAGCCGATGCTGCGCAGGATAATCTTGTCTCCATTCATCAGGGTGGGCTCCATCGAGGTGCCGCTCACCTGTACCGCGCGAAAAAAGAAGAGAAAAACCAAAACCAACAGCGTGCAGGTAAAGACCGAACTCTCCACCCACTCGACGACAGTGCGGGCAAGACGCCGCCTCCTTGCAGTACTCGCCATTGAGTTTTTCCTCCCTCCCGATTTGCAGATAGAATTGAAAAAGGACCGCACCCCATTGCAGCAGCCGCGCCGTAGCACGAGCACGATCTGCCGGTCTGCCGACTGCGGCATGGTGCGGTCCTGTCCTATTCTTGAAAAAATACCGGTATAGCAAAAAAGGGACAATCTCTTGTCCCCTTTGCCGTACTTATCTGAGCTGCTCCTTGACCTTGGCAGCCTTGCCCACGCGGTCGCGCAGATAATACAGCTTCGCGCGACGCACACGGCCGTAGCGGATGACCTCGATCTTCTCCACAAACGGGGAGTTGACCGGGAACACACGCTCAACACCAACGCCGTAAGCGGTGCGGCGGACAGTGAAGGTCTCAGCAACACCGCCGTGACGCTTGGCGATGACAGTGCCCTCAAAGGCCTGAATACGCTCGCGCTCGCCTTCCTTGATGCGAACCGAAACGCGAACGGTATCGCCGATGTTGAACTTCGGCTGGTCGGCTTTGACCATGCCTTCGGTCATGATTTTCATAGCATCCATGAGTACAAATCCTCCATTTTTTGTTCGACATTCATACCCGCGGACGGCTTACCGCGACAGAGGACTGTCTGTTTAATGATTGTCATTATCCCGCTGGATGGTTACCAGCGGCACTAACGCTTAAATATTTTAGCATACCGCACAATGATTTGCAAGCTTTTTTGCGGTTTTATTCAAATTCTTTGAAGTCCGCCGTGAGCAGCTGGGTACGGCAGACGCTGGTGTCCAGCGGGTCGATGCCGGTCGCCTGTTCCAGCGCATCCAGCAGCAGATCCGGGTTGAGGTTAAAGGTGCTGCCGGCGGGCAATGTCAGATCGAGAACCGCCGCATCCTCACCCGGCAGCCAGCTGCGCCGATCGAGATAGGGCGCGAGATCGATCTGCTTAGTCTTGCCGCGCTTGGTCCGCTTATCGACGAGGATCTCTTTTTGGGAGAGAAAGAGATCCACCTTCTTTTGGATGGTATCTTTGTCGCCGTCAAACCGAATCAGATACCGCGCCCACGCGATCTGTCCCGATCCCATCTTTGCCGGTGTGATATCAAAGACCTCAATCCCTCTGGGCAGTGACCGGTTCAGCTGCCAGTAGAATGTCTCGGGGTCAAAACGATCCTGCTCGGTGCGAAAATCAAAGCTCTCAGTAATGCTCTGCTGGCCCAGCGGCAGCGGCATTGCGAAGGTCAGATAGATATGCGGGTTGAACCCCTGCGTATACCAAACCGGAACCCGTGCCAGCTTCAGGGCGCGCTGCACCACCCGCTGCAGATCCAGATGGGAGATATAGCAGGCCTCGTCCCGCTTAGCGAACCACACTCTGATCGTATGCAACGCACTTTCCTCCTCCCATCAGCTTGTTTGCGCCGCAGCCGCTGCACTGCCGGTTGCAGGGCATGGTGGGCTGCGCCTGCTGCGCGCGTTTGAATTCCTTTATCAGGAAAGACTTGTCCACGCCATAACTGAAATGATCCCACGGGGTAATCTCATCAAAGGGAATCGGCCGGTTGGCAAAGAAAGCCATATCAATGCCGCATTTTTTAAAGCACTCAACCCATGTGTCGAACTTGAACAGATCCCCCCAGCCGTCAAAGCAGCAACCGTTGCGGTACGCTTCGACGAGCACCTTGGACAGCTTGCGGTTGCCCTTGGCAAAGACCGCTTCCAAAAAGCTGATCCGGGCATCGTGATAGCTGACCGAGATCTTCTTGCTGCGCACACAGTGCAGCAGGTACTGCTGCTTTTCCCGCAGCTGTTCCATCGTGTCCTGCGCGGCAAACTGGAACGGCGTAAAGGGCTTGGGTACAAAGCAGGCCACGCTGATGGAGACGGTGACCCCCTTGCCCTTTGGCTTCTCCGGCAGACTGTAGAACAGATCCACCACCGCCTGTGCCGTGTCCGCAATCCCCTTGCTGTCCTCCATCGTCTCGGTCGGCAGCCC
>CALXIJ010000017.1 GCA_944388335.1 uncultured Pygmaiobacter sp. | reverse complement strand
GTCGTCGCTGTCATAGATCGTAAACGAGGTGGGATACCCCAGCTGCTGCGCCTCCCGGCGAAGGATCCGTACGCAGGCGGAGTGGAAGGTGCTGGCCATGATGTCCTGCGCATCGGTGCCGAGCATTCCGGCGAGCCGGTCCTTGAGCTCCCCTGCCGCCTTGTTGGTAAAGGTGATGGCCAGAATATGCCACGGGCGCACCGCCCCCACCGGCATCAATCCCGCCAGACGGCTGCTGAGCTTGCCGCCGCTGTGCAGCAGCGCGCGCATCTCCTCGAGATCCTGCTCGGTCACACTGCCGAAGATTTTGTCGCTGTCATGTGCGGTGCCGAATCGCACCAGATTGGCGATCCGGTTGACCAGCACGGTGGTCTTGCCGCTGCCTGCGCCCGCGAGGATCAGCAGCGGGCCGTTGACGGTGAACACCGCCTCCCGCTGGACCGGGTTCAGCCGGCCAAAGCTCGCCTCGATCACCTGCCGGCGCAGGGTGATAAATTCTCTTTCCAGTTCACTGCTCATCAGACACCGTCCAACCTTTTTTCTTCTGCAAAATCGGGTTTATTATATCACAAAAAGCTTTAGAGAAAAAGCCCTGCAAGATGCAGCTTTTCCGCCCGAAAAAAGCGCAAAAAAATCCCGGTGCCATGAGCATCGGGATTTTAAAGATCAGGTTATTTTGCTCAGCTGAGCATGTTGATCAGGATACCGGCGGCAACGGCGCTGCCGATAACGCCTGCAACGTTCGGGCCCATCGCGTGCATCAGCAGGAAGTTGGAAGGATCCTCCTTCTGGCCTTCCTTCTGGGAGACACGGGCCGCCATCGGGACGGCGGAAACACCGGCCGAACCGATCAGCGGGTTGACCTTGCCGTGGGTAGCCCAGCACATGAGCTTGCCCAGCAGCACACCGCCCGCAGTGCCAAAGCCAAAGGCGATGACGCCCAGCGCGAGGATGTAGAGGGTCTGACGGTTGAGGAAGGTGTTCGCACTGGTGGTGCAGCCGACCGAGAAGCCGAGGAAGATGGTGATAATATTCATCAGCTCATTGCCGGCGGTCTTGCAGATCCGCTCCACAACGCCGGACTCCTTCATCAGGTTGCCGAGCATCAGCATACCGACCAGCGGCGCAGCGCTGGGCAGCAGCAGTGAGATCACGATGGTGCACATGATCGGGAAGATGACCTTCTCAGTCTTGGAAACGGGGCGCAGCTGGGTCATCTTGACTCTGCGCTCCTTCTTGGTGGTCAGTGCCCGCATGATGGGGGGCTGGATGACCGGGACCAGCGCCATATAGCTGTAAGCGGCAACCGCGATCGCGCCCAGCAGATGCGGGGCGAGCTTGGAGGTGACATAGATGGCGGTCGGGCCGTCCGCACCGCCGATGATGCCAATCGAGGCGGCCTCAGCTCCGGTGAAGCCCAGCATCTTCGCGCCAAAGTCGGTCATGAAAATGCCCAGCTGTGCAGCAGCACCCAGCAGCAAGCTCTGGGGGTTGGAGATCAGCGGTCCGAAATCGGTCATGCTGCCGATGCCGAGGAAGATCAGCGGAGGATAGATACCCAGCTTGACGCCGAGGTAGAGCATGTCCGCAAGGCCGCCGTTGTTGAGTACGTTCAGAAAATCCGGATGCCCGGACTCGGTGAGGAAGTATTCCATGTGGATGATGCCGGACCCGGGCAGGTTTGCCAGCAGCATGCCAAAGGCGATCGGCAGAAGGAGCAAGGGCTCGAACTGCTTGACAATCGCGAGATAGAGCAGCACACAGGCGATGACAATCATCACCAGATAGCGCCAGTCGGCAATGAGTCCGGCAAAACCGGATTCCTGTGCAATGCCGACGACAGCGTCCATAAATCCCTGCATAGTAAAAAACGTCCCCCTTTACGTTGATTAAAACGGCTCGGTGTAGGAATACACCCCAGCCAGCGCCCAGCCATTGCGGCGGGCAGGCGCCTTGGTGATGCTGCGCACGGCGACCGGCGTGTCGGATGCCGCAGTAACAGCAGCGCTGATCGCGGCAACAACCTCACCCGGGATGCCGGCTTGAACGGCGGGCGCGGGGGCGGGGGCAGCTTTTGCCGCGGGAGCGGGGGCAGGAGCAGGCTTTTCCTCCTGCTTCTTTTCGCTCTTTTTCTTATCCAGGCCAACAAAGATCACACCCTGCAGGGCAATAATCAGATACAGCAGGATAAGAATCGCAAAGACCAGAACCAAACCCGTAATAATAACAGTTGCAATACTCGGTTCCATTCCTTAAAAATCCCTCCTTAACGTGAAACAATATCCTTATGTATTATAAGTGATTTGTTTTTGGGTTTCAACCGTCAAAATCCAAAATTGTTAATTTTTTAGCAATATTTTTTTGGACTCTTCTCACAATGAAGTACCCTCTCAAAAAACGACCGGCGCGGAACACCCGCACCGGTCAATTTTTTTATCTGCGGCCGATCCCCGGCGTCGCATCCCGGAAGCCGGACTCAAGGCGATCTGCCATCGAAAGGCTCTTTCCCGTGCCCAGTGCCACACAGTTGATCGGGTCGTCTGCCGCCCGCACCCCGATCTTCAGCCTCTCGGAAAGATACAGGTCCAATCCTCTCAGCAGCGCGCCGCCGCCGGTCATCAGCATCCCCTCGGTCAAAATGTCCCCGGCAAGCTCCGGCGGGGTGCGCTCGAGCACCCCGTGTACCGCCGTCGCGAGTTGGGAGACACACTCTTCCACCGGCTCATACAGATCCTCGGTCACCACCGTCTGCCGCCGGGGCAGCCCGGTGTCAAGGCTGCGTCCCTTGATCACGGCCGAGGCGGAAAAGCCCGCCTTCGGGGTGCAGCAGGCAATCTCACGCTTGAGCACCTCGGCGCTCTTCTCCCCGATCACCAGATGGTACTTCTCCCGCACCCTGCGCACAATCGCGGCGTCCAGCGCGTTGCCGGCGACCTTGATTGAGCTGGACTGCACCTTTCCGCCCATCGAGATCACCGCGATGTCGCTGGTGCCGCCGCCGATATCCAGTACAAGATGGCCCTGCGGGCGGGTGATATCCAGCCCCGCGCCCAGCGCCGCAGCGATCGGCTCGTCGATCAGATAGACCTGCCGCGCACCTGCCGCCACGACCGCTTCGACTGCGGCGTCGCTCTCGATGCCGGAGATCGCCGCCGGCACACAGACCGCAACCCGCGGTTTGACGATCGGCGATTGGTACGCCTTGATGAGAAAGCGGCGCACGATCTCCTTTGTGAGCAGATGATCCGAGATCACCCCATCCTTTAAGGGGCGCACCGCCATGATGTGCGCCGGCGTGCGGCCCACCATCTTGTAGGCGTCATCCCCGACCGCCAGCACCCGCCCGTTGTCGGTGTCGACCGCAACGACGGTCGGCTCGCTGAGCACAACCCCCCTGCCCTCAACGTGGATGATGACCGAGGTTGTCCCCAGATCAATTCCAATATCGTTCTGCGCCATCGCTGCAACGCTCCCTTTCCTGTGATATTCCGCTCATCTTGGCATCGCCCGCGCAAAGACAACACCCCAAACCTGTGCTGCACCGCCCGCTCTCAGCACCTTTGCCGCCTCTTCCAGCGTTGCGCCGCTGGTGGTGACATCATCGCAGAGCAGCACGATCCTGCCCTGCAGGCGTTCGGCATTGCACAGGCCGAACGCGCCGATCAGATTGCTTTTGCGCTCTTTGAGCGAAAGATCATGCTGGCGCTGTGTCTCAGACTCTTTTATCAGTATATCATCCCAAATCGGGATTGCAAGGTGCCGCGCAATCTGCTGCGCCATCAGATGCGGGATGTCATATCCCCGCTCGGCGCGCTCTTTGCGGGTGGAGGGGATGGGGATCACCGCATCGGGCCGCAGGTCTGGCAATTCTTCCCGCAGTTTTGCCGCCATCTCTTCCCCATAACAGGCTGCAAACTGGCTGGCACCGCCGAACTTGAGCCGGTGGATTCCCCTGCGCACCGGATCCTCATACCGGTAGCAGGCAACCCCGCCCGCGAGCCGTGGGATCACCCCGCGCAGCAGCGCGGCCTCCCCTTCCAGCCGACAGCGCCGCCGCTGCATCTCACAGCGGCAGCGCGGCGCAAAGCCAATCACCTCGCCGCAGTAAATGCAACGTTTTGGAAAGAGCAGCGCACGGATCAATGATAACACTTTCTTCATCTTTTTCTTCCCCGCCCGGATGGGAACTCAGCAGATGCTGTCGTCCTGCAAAAGCCGCACAAGGCAGGAATAGCGCAGCATCTTGCGGTCATTTTCAATCATGCTGTGCAGCACCGCCCTGCTGCCGACCAGAACCAGCAACCGTTTGGCACGGGTCACCCCGGTATAGATCAGATTTCGGTAGCACAGCCGGCGGGGGGTATCCTCCGTCACCGGCAGCACCACCGCGCCGAACTCGCTGCCCTGGCTTTTGTGGATCGTGATCGCATAGGCGATTTCCAGCTCCCGGATATTTTCGCCGGTATAGGTGATCAGCCGATCGTCAGATCGCACCCGCAGGCTTCCCGCCCGGGGATCCACCGCCTCAATGATACCCAGATCCCCATTGAAGGCCCCAACCCCGCTCTCCCCGTTCTGCCGCTCATAGAGGATGTCGTAGTTGTTGCGCACCTGCATCACCTTGTCCCCCTCGCGGTAGGTCACCCCGAAGTAGGTGAGCTGCCGCTTGCCCGGTGCGGGGGGATTGAGGATCTCCTGCAACCGGGCATTGAGCGCCTGTGTGCCGGCCGGGCCGAGCTTGCTCGGACAGAGGACCTGAATCTCCTCCACCGGGTCAAAACCATAGCTGCGGGGCAGCCGGGAAGAGACAAGATCGCAGATGAGTTCCTGACTGCTCTGTCCCTGCGCTGAGAGGAAAAAGCAGTCCCCGTCCCGGACATTCGGCTCTGGGTCCTGTCCCGAGACAATGCGGTGCGCCGTGCGCACGATCTGGCTGCGGGCCGCCTGACGAAAGATCTCGGTCAGCCGCACCACCGGCACCAGACCGCTGTCGGCGATGTCCCGCAGCAGATTTCCCGGCCCGACGCTGGGCAGCTGGTCTGAGTCCCCCACCAGAATGATCCTGCACTGGGGGCGCAGTGCCCGCAGAAGGCTCTCAAAGAGCGGCAGGTCCACCATACTCATCTCGTCGATGATGACCACATCGCATTTGAGGGGGTTCTTTTCATTGTGGATAAACCGAATCTGGTCCGGCCCGCCGTAATCCACCTCCAGAAGACGATGGATGGTCTTGGCCTCCTTGCCGCACAGTTCGCTCATCCGCTTTGCCGCCCGTCCGGTGGGGGCGGCGAGAAATACCCGGTCGGCCTGCTGCTCAAACAGCGCGATCATCGCGTTGATGGCGGTGGTCTTGCCGGTGCCCGGACCGCCGGTCAGCACCATGCAGTTGTTGGTCAGCGCCGCGGCGATGGCCTGACGCTGGGCCGGCGCGTATTGGATCCCGCCCGACTGCTCCAGACGGTCGATCGCCCGCTGGGGATCCGCCGCAGCCGCAAGCGGCAGCGCCATCAGTGCCCTGAGGTGCCCGGCCACCAGCATCTCGGCCCGGAAGAGCTCCGGCAGATAGACATACTGCACCCCGTCATACTCCTGCGCGGCGAACTCCCCCTCCTCGATGCCCCCGGAAAGCGCCTCTTCCAGCGCCTGCCTGTCCACCTCGAGGAACCGCTGGGCGGTGGGCAGCAGTTTGAACGCGGGCAGGCAGCTGTGCCCGTTCCCGGCGTTGTGACGCAGGATATACCCGATTCCCGCCCGCATCCGGACCTTGGAGTCCCGCTCGAAGTTCAGCGCGGCGGCAATATCGTCCGCCCGCTCAAACGGCAGATGGACCGGATCCCCGCACAGCAGAAAGGGGTTCTCGTGGATCAGATCCATCGTCGCAGGCCCCATCACCCGGTAGAGGGAGATCGCATCCGCCGCCGGGATCCCATACTGCGCCAGCAACGCGATAGCCTCCTGCACACCGAAGACCCGGCTGAATTCCTTCGACGCCGCCCGTGCCTTGGCAAGGGTCATCCCCTTCACCTTGGCCAGCTGCTCGGGCTGGTTCTGAATCACATCGAGGGTGTTGGCGCCAAAGGCGTCGACGATCCGCCGCGCGGTGATCGGGCCGATCCCGGGCAGCACCCCGCTGGCCAGATACCGCAGCACCGCCGCGGTATCCTGCGGGATCCGGCAGGAAAAGCTGCTGACCTTGAATTGCGGGCCGAAACTCGGATGGGTGACAAACTCTCCCTCGAGGTCGACCTCCTCCCCCACCGCAACGCCGGGCATTGTGCCGACGGCGGTCACCAGCTCTCCATCCGCGTCCAGCTCCACCACCGCAAAGCCGCTGCTCGCGTTGGTGTAGGTGACATGTTCCACTGCGCCCGAAAGCCGTTCCACCGCGCTGCCCTCCTCTTCTGCGCCCTTTAGATCAGCGCATCCATCTTTTGTCTCTAATCTTAATATTATAAATCCTGATCAGCGGTTTGTAAATGCAGCTCCCGCAGGGTCTCCTCCTCCAATCTGCTGCCGCAAACCATCTTCAGACCGCGGATTCCGGCGCAGGGAGGCAGCTCCCCGGCATCCCGAGATACCGCGATCACCTGACAGCGCGGCAGCTGCCTGCGCACCGAGATGGCTATCTCCCACACCCGCGAGGGATCGACCGGCTCGGGCAGAATCAGGATCGCCTCGTTCTGCTTCGGCTTTTCCATCCCCTCGGTGAGCAGCTCCGCGAGATAGTAGGCGCCCAGCACCGCCATGCCGGTAATCAGAATCACAAGAACGCTGTTCATAGAAACTCCTCCCCGCTTTTGGTTTTTCCATTCTATGACCCATCTGACCGGTTGGTGCGGTTTTCGCCTTGTTTTTCAGTCCCGTTTGACTTTTTTTCGCTTGCTTTATACTATATTAATATTGTACTTATTGTTTTTCAAAATGATTGAAAGGCCGCGGATGAAGGGGTTCCCGTATCTGTTTTCCGCTGCGGCCTTTGGGAGGATACTATGACTAATTATCAGAAAGAGCTGGAAAAGATCCTTTCCGGCATCAATGCCGACGAGAAAAAGCCTCGGCTGCTGCTTCACTGCTGCTGTGCTCCCTGCAGCAGTTACGTGCTGGAATATCTCAGCGGGTATTTTGAGATCACCGCCGACTTTTATAACCCCAACATCTCTCCGGAATCGGAATACCGTCACCGCGCCGAGGAGCTGCAGCGGCTGATCTGCGAGATGCCGCTCTCCGGCCCGGTCGCCTTTGAAGAGGGTCCCTATGAGCCCGCACGCTTTCTCGAGGCGGCGCGCGGGTTGGAGGACTGCCCCGAGGGCGGCGAGCGCTGCCTTGCCTGCTTCCGTCTGCGTCTGGAACAGGCCGCGCGCCGCGCCAAGGAGGGCGGTTTCGACTGGTTCACCACCACCCTGACCATCAGCCCGCTGAAGAATGCCGCCGCCCTCAACGAGATCGGGCAGGCGCTCGGCGAAGCGTACGGAGTGCATTTTTTGCCCTCTGACTTTAAAAAAAAGGATGGCTACAAGCGCAGCATCACCCTCTCCCATGAATACGGGTTATATCGTCAGGACTTCTGCGGCTGTGCCTTCTCCCGCGCCCAGCGGGAGGCCGAAAAGCGCGCAGCGACGCAGGACGGCCGCGATTAAACTGTTTTTGCGCCGCCCCGGCAAACGGCGCGGCGGCACAGGAAAACGACGGTTTTGCCGTCAGCATGTTGGCGTATCAGGCATTCAAATCGGCCCCGCAAGCCTTGGTGACTTGCGGGGCCGATTTTTAACCTTTCTTCCCTCAAAATTCCGCGCCGGCACTGTATGCGATAAAAAAGGCCGGCTTTGATCCGCCGCTATACTTCATCCTCCGGAATGTTTTTTCTGTTTTTCTCTTGACAGAAAATAAAACGCGCGTTATACTGTGCATACAGTATATATACAGTAAGTTCGATTATTTCCGGAAATGAGGGTTCGATTTGGAGATTATCATCAGCAATTCGAGTGGGAGGCCGATCTATGAGCAGATCACCGCGCAGATCAAGAATCTGATCTTGAGCGGCGAGCTGTCCGAAGGGCAGGCGCTGCCCAGTATGCGGCAGCTGGCGCGGGATCTGCGGATCAGCGTCATCACCACCAAGCGGGCATATGAGGACCTCGAGCGGGAGGGATTTCTCACCAATGTACCGGGAAAGGGCTGCTTTGTCTCGGCCAAGGATCCCGGCCTGCTGCGGGAGGAGACGCTGCGCCGGATCGAGGCCGCGCTGCAGCGGGCGGTCGACCTTGCGGTGAGCGGCGGCGTTTCGCTGCAGGAGCTGACCGAGACTCTCACACTGCTTTACGAAGGAGATTGAGTATGGACAACGCCATCAGGGTGGAACATCTTTCAAAAGAATACCCCGGTTTTGCGCTGCGGGATCTGAGTTTTTCGGTCCCGCGCGGCAGCATTGTGGGGTTGATCGGGGAAAACGGCGCGGGCAAGACGACGACCCTCAACGCGATTCTGGGGCTGATCCGGCCGGAGCAGGGACAGGTGGAGCTGCTGGGCCGCCGGTATGATCCGCAGAATCCGGAGCACCGGCGCAGAATCGGGGTGGTATTTGACGAGAGCGGCTTTCCGCCGCATCTGACGGGCGCAGCAATCGGCAAGATGATGCATTTAGTCTACCGTGAGCTGTGGGACGCCGCGGCATTTGAGGGCTACTGCCGCCGGTTCGCACTGCCCCAAAATAAGGAGATCCGGGATTTTTCCCGGGGAATGAAGACGAAGCTGTCGATTGCTGCAGCCCTCTCCCACCATCCCGAACTGCTGATTCTGGATGAGCCGACCGGCGGGCTGGATCCGATCGTGCGGGAGGAAATCCTCGACCTCTTCTCGGAATTCATTCAGGATGAGCGCAACAGCATCCTCTTCTCCACCCACATCACGACCGATCTGGAGAAGATCGCGGATCAGATTCTCTTTCTGCACAAGGGGGAACTGGTGTTCTCCCGGTCTAAGGACGACCTGATCTACCAGCACGCTGTCGCCCGGTGCACCAGCGCCCAGTTTGCCGCGATTGCGCCGGAGGAATATCTGCGCCGGCGCAGCCTGCCCGGCGGCGGGGAAGAACTGCTGGTCGGCGACCGTGAGGGATTCGCCCGCCGTCATCCGCAGGTCGTGCTGGACCGCGCTGGGATCGATGAGATCATGCTGTTCTATGTAAAGGGGGAATCGAAATGAGAGCACTGCTCTATAAGGATCTGCGGAATCTGCGACGTTATATCTCCCAGCTGCTGCTGATCTGTCTTGCTTTCGGTCTGCTGTTCGGCATCTCAAACGGAAATCTCTCCTTCATCGCGGGCTATGCCGCGATGCTCAGCCTGATGATCCTGCTCAACAGTATGGCCTATGATGAGCAGTGCGGCTGGTACCGCTGCGCGCTGACCATGCCCCTGTCCCGCAAGATGCTGGTGGGCAGCAAATATCTGCTGGGGCTGCTGGCCGTCGGCGGCGGTGCGGTTTTCTCGCTGCTTTTGAGTGTGATAGGCAGTTTTTTCTTCTCGGTCTCCCCTCTCGAGGCACTGGCTACCACCGGCGGCTGCTCCTGCATCGCGCTGATCTTCATCGCGATCCTGACCCCGCTGCTCTTTCGGTACGGGACCGAAAAGACCCGCCTGCTGATGACCCTGATCTTTGTCCTGCCGTTCCTGCTGATCCTCTTCCTTGACCGGCTCGGCCTGCCGATGCCCAGCGAGGAGATGGTGGTGGGGATGCTGATCGCGCTGCCGTTTGTCGCCGCCGCGGTTTATCTGCTCTCTTTTTTGCTCTCAGTGCGGATCTTCCGCATGCGTCTGCCCTAATTTTGACCTGCAAAAAGGAGCCGGGAATCTCAAGATCCCCGGCTCCTTTTTTAAGCTTCTGTCCCGGCGTCTGCCGCCGCGCTCGGTTCTCTGCGCCCGTCTTCCCAGATATGGCGGTCCTTTTCGGTGATCTCCCGCAGCACCCGGCAGGGGGATCCGGCCGCAATCACGCCGCCGGGAATGTCCCGCGTCACGACACTGCCGGCGCCGATCACCGACCCGCTGCCGATGGTGACCCCCATCAGCACGGTGACATTCGCCCCGATCCAGACATCATCCCCCACTGTGATCGGTGCGGTCAGCACCGGAAAATGCCCGTCATGAAACCGGCTCTCAGGATGGAGCGGATGGGATGCCGCGCAGAAGGTCACATTCGGCCCGATGACCACCCGGTCCCCAAAGGTGACCTTGTCCGCATCCAGAATCACCAGATTGTAGTTGGCATAAAAATTCTTTCCCACCCGGATGTTCCAGCCGTTGTCACAGTAAAACGGCGGCTCAATCAGGGTCTGCTCATCCGCCTGCGCCAGCAGCTCCTTGAGCAAAAGATACTTTTCCCACAGCTTTTGCGGGTCGATTGTGTTATATTTGCGCACCAGCGCACGGTTTTTCTTCGCGCTGTCCCACCAGCCCTTGGAATAGCCGCCCAAAAACTCCTTTTCCATCTTTCCTCCTCAAAAAAAATGGCCGTTCCCAAAAATAGAGTCTGATGAGGGAACGGCCATTTTTATTTTTTATCCGTCAAATCGCTGTGCAATCAGCCCTCGCACAGCTCGCCCAGCAGCGCGACGAGATAGTCCATCACCTTGGCAAAGGAGGTGATGTTCATCGCCTCTTCGGTGGTGTGGGCACCGGTGCAGGTCGGGGCGACGGTCATGATGTCCATGTCAGGGATCTTGCCGATGAACTCGCCGCACTCCAGACCGCCATGGGTCGCCTGAATCTCCATCTTGCGGCCGAACATCTTCTCAAACAGAGCCATCCCGACCGCGCGCAGCTTGGAGTTGGGATCATACTTCCAGCCGCTGAATCCGCCGGTGCGAACCGCCGAGAAGCCGAACAGATCTGCCAGCAGCTCGAACTCTCTGCCGAGCTCCTCGCCCTGACTGGGCTCCGCTGTGCGGATGCAGTCGCACAGATAGATCTCCTCGTCCGACATCTTCAGAATGCCGATATTGCTCGAGCACTGCACCAGACCCTCGATCTCCCGGCTCATGCAGCGCATCCCATCCGGCAGCAGGAAGAGGAAGTTGACCAGAGCGGCGGACTCCTCTGCCTTCAGCGCCTTGGTCGGCAGCTCGATCTTCTCGCAGGAAAAGGCAAAGCCCGGATCGCTGACCCGCAGCTCCTCGCTGATCTGCGCCGCCGCCTCCTTCGCGATGGCGGCAGCCTCCTCACCCTTGCCCTGCGGCAGGGTGATGACGGCGACAGCACTGCTGACGATTGCGTTCATCTTCATGCCGCCCTCAAAGTGAGAGATCTGTACCGGCATCTTGTCGCTGACCGCGCGCAGGATCCGCGCCATCAGCTTGAGGCCGTTGCCCCGTCCCTCGCCGATGGTGATGGCGGAGTGTCCGCCCTGCAGCCCGGAGATCTTCAGCCGCAGTGCGTCCCCGACCGCGACCTCCCAAGACGGGGTCCGCTTGAAGTCATAGACCATGCCGCCGGCGCAGGAGACCACTGTCTGGTACTCCTCGCTCGCACCGGAATCCATGTTGAGCATCCGGCGGGCCGAGATCAGGCTCGGATCCAGCGCCTTTGCGCCCAGCAGACCGATCTCCTCCATGCTGGTGAAGACGAACTCGAGCGGAGGATGGCGGTAATCGTTGCGGGTCATCAGGGCCAGCATCTGCGCGCAGGCCGAACCGTTATCTGCGCCGAGGGTGGTGCCCTCCGCCTTCAGCCAGCCATTCTCCACCTTCAGCTTGAGCGGATCTTTCTCAAAATCATGATCGCAGTCGGGCAGCTTGACACAGACCATGTCCATGTGTCCCTGCAGCATCACCGGAGCGGCATTCTCACACCCGGCAGAGGCCGGCTTCTTGACGATGACGTTGTTCGCCTCGTCCCGGGTCGCCTCCAGACCCGCCTTCTCCGCGACCTCGCAGATGTACCGGGCCACGGCGCCCTCGTTGCCGGAACCGCGGGGGATTGCCGAGATCTCCTCGAAATACCGCAGCGCATCCTCCGGCTGCAGCCCCTTTGTCACATACTCCATTTTTCCCAACCTCTCTTTCCGTTTTGGATGCTCACATTATAGTCACTTGTCTGCCCGAATGCAACCTTGCTGAGCGGATTTGCGAGCGTCTATGGCAGTGCATGAAGCCACAGGCCGCACTTTGCTGTCACGCGCGCTCTCTTGCGGCCGCTGAACACGGCATCCTCCTATTCAGCGAGCTGCAACGCCGATCAAAGCGCCGCGCGCAGCACGTCGACCTTGTCGGTGCGCTCCCATGCGGTGCCCAGATCCTCGCGTCCCATATGCCCGAACGCTGCGAGCGCCTTGTACTGGGGGCGGCGCAGATCCAGCGCCTTGATGATGCCGGCGGGCGAGAGATCAAAGACCTTCTTGACCGCCTCGGCGATCCGATCGTCCTCCACCTTGCCGGTGCCAAAGGTGTCCACCAGCACGCTGACCGGCTGGGCCACGCCGATGGCGTAGGCCAGTTCCACCTCGCAGCGGCTGGCGAGCCCAGCGGCGACAATGTTCTTTGCGACCCAGCGGGCGGCATAGGCGCCGCTGCGATCCACCTTGGTGGGGTCCTTGCCCGAGAAGGCGCCGCCGCCGTGACGGCCGTAACCGCCGTAGGTGTCAACAATGATCTTGCGGCCGGTCAGGCCGGAATCCCCCTGCGGGCCGCCGATGACAAACCGACCGGTGGGGTTGATGAGGTATTTGGTATCGGCGTCCAGCAGCGCGGCGGGCACGATCGGCCGGATGGCCTTTTCGATGATATCCGCCCGCAGCTGCTCGACTGCGACCTCCGGCGAATGCTGCGCCGAGACGACGATGGTGTCCACCCGCACCGGGCGGCCATCCTCATACTCCACGGTGACCTGCGTCTTGCCGTCCGGCCGCAGATAGTCCAGCGTGCCGTCCCGGCGCACCCGGCTCAGCTGCTTTGCCAGCTTGTGCGCCAGCGAGATGGGC
>CALXIJ010000016.1 GCA_944388335.1 uncultured Pygmaiobacter sp. | reverse complement strand
ACGAACCTGTTCTGACACAAGCAAAAAGAGTAGCCGTTCAAGGTAGACCTGGGCATCCAAGCGTTTCGGGCGGCCGCTTGGGACATGGACTCCAGCCCCCATTCATATGCGGTCGTTCAGTCATGCCCTGTCGCCGTCATCCTAGGGGGCCGCCGGCTCTCCTCCCGCTGCCGCCTCCAGAAGAAAGTCTCGGAAAAAGCGGAGCCGGGGATCGCTCCAGTCAAAGGCCATCGCCGCCACTTCCCCGATCTTCATGCCGACGAAGTGGTCTGTGATAGAAAAATAAGTATGGAGCCTCGCCTTATGCAGATGGGGGAAAGCGCGCCGATGCTCCTCTTGAAGATGCTTCAGGAAGGCGTCGATCTCTCCCAGCATCGTCTCCCGGTCCGTCGGCTCCAGAAGAGAGAGGCAGAGGTCCTCCAGCGTTCCCCGCACCACTGTGCTGTCACAGTTGGGGAATAGGAGGAAGCCCACCCTCGCCCCCCCGGTGCCCACTGCCCGGGGCCGTCCGGCACGGGCAGCCCCGTCCTCTGGAGGCTGTGCCGGATCTCACGGACCGCCGCCTCTCCGTCCCGCTCGGCATCCCGGACGATCAGCAGGGAGCGGACCTCAGAGAAGCCGGGGGACACCCTCAGCACCTCCAGCTCCTGTGTCAGCTCCTCATTCCCTCCAAAGTCCACCACCTGGATGTCCCTAGAAAAGAATGGGGCCCCTGACAGGGCGGCGCTGTTCAAAAAGCGGATCAAGAACCACTTCTCATCCATGCCCTCGCAGACGATGAGATGCGGTTTGTGGAGCGCTTCGATCTTCTGTACCATCACCGCACCTCCAAACTGGTGTCGATGGCGGTGCACAGCAGCGCATCGGAGTAGCGGCGGGCCGCCGCGGTCTCCCCTTGCCGGTCGATGCGAAAATAGCAGAACCGCTCTCCGGCCCCGATCGCCTGGAGGCCTTCGATGGCACCGACGATACACTCATAGCTGTGGGTCGTGGCGATGATCTGGCAGCCGCAGGCCTCTGCCATCTGTGCGACCGACTTCCAGAGGTCGGCATAGGCGGAGTAGTGGACCCCAGTCTCGATCTCGTCGATCAGAAGCAGAGCGCCTGGATGGGCCATGATGGACAGCAACAGGAACATCAGCTTGTTAAGGCCATCGCCGGCCAGCTTCACCGGCAGGAGCTGGCCGGCAGCGCGGAGGTAGATCTGCGCCGTCCCGGCCGGCGTCATGATGGTGGTGATGTCAGACCTGCGTGTACCCGCACCATCTTAAAGATTGCAGGGAAAATATTATCAAAATCTACTTAAATCGACGAATTGAACCACAAAAATAGGGAGTGAGTTAACTCACTCCCTATTTTGCTTCTAAATACTTTCCCTTGATCCTGTCAGGAATTTCCAAGTAACTTTACCAATGAGTTTTAATTCAGATCATGAGTATTCTTCTCAATCAATTAGTAGATTATATATATCATCCATAGATAGCTTATTCGGCGAGTCTAAACCGCTGAGGACATCCGTTGCGAGTCTGGACTTTTTGGTTTGCAATTCAAAAATTTTCTGTTCAATTGTATCTTTGACAAGAAAGTGATAAATAAATACAGGCTTTTTTGGCCAATGCGGTGTATTCGATCCGCTGCTTGCTGCTCAGCCGCCAAATTCCACCACGGTTCATAAATGATGATATATTGACAGGAAGTAAGATTTAACCCAATTCCGCCAGCTTTTAAACTAATGAAAAATACACCACTTTTAGATTGTTCAAAATCTTCGATAATTTCTTGCCGATTTCTTGTGCTCCCTACAATCAAAAAAGTACGCCATCCCTGCTGTGCACACCAAACTTTTAGTCTATTTAAGGTGCGAGGAAATTGGCTGTAAATAATCAATTTTCCTGACTCATGCATAATGCGGGATGCATAATCCTTGAAAAGCTCGAATTTGCAAGATGTATGCACACTACCAGAACGAAGTGTTGGCGGAAGCAATTGAGGATCTGAGCACGCTTCTCGCAGGTATAGTAGTCCTTGTAAGGCAACTGCATTGTCTTTTATGATATATCGTGAAGGTTTTTGTGAAATTTCATTTTTAACAGAAATCAGCAATGTTTCATATAATTTGCGCTGAGGTTCCTCCATTTCGCAGTATACATAGGTTTCTTCTTTTTGCGGCAATTCCTCGAGAACTTGTTCTTTTGTGCGTCTCAAAATAAAAGGAGCTATATTTTTCTCCAAATATCCAAAGTTCTTTTAGCAAGACCTTATGGAACTGTGTTCGTTCCTTAATGACTTTACCGACAGAATCGTTATAGACCATTTCTTCCAGCACCTGCAGGAACAAAAGCCGGTCGCTTATCGTTTTGGCTGTATCAATGATATTTGGCAGACTTGTGTGAGTAAGAAGTTCCGCCAAATCATCCTGTTGCTGCTGTGTCAGATTGAACACTTCAGTAAGAATTGTTTTGATGCTGGAGGGATTTGCGTTAATTGCCTCGCGCATCAATCGGTAAGTCAATTTTTTTGTCTGGCGAGGGGATGTTCTAAGTTGGGGAACGGCACGGTTCACTTGGACTGCAAACACATCAAAAACTTCGCGTTCAGCCTTGTTCACTTCGTCTTCCGGCTCTCCCTCGTATGGATAAATACCGTCCTCTTTGATCTGTGCAATTTCTGTTGCAGCATCCTCAGTCTCCTGCTCACCAATCAACTCTTTTGCAAATTTTTTGGCCTCGTCCTCAAAAAAGGCATAAGCAGGATTTGCTCTGCCCATCCCCAGCAGATTTTCTCGGTGCAACTGCTCGAAGAGATTGCCCATAAGGTAAATAAAAACAGGTATTTTCTTTCTCAGGTCACTGGACAGTTCTGCATAAACGACACCTGAACTTCCACAAATGTAAAGCTTGTTGGATTGTGCCTGTTTCCAAGTAATTACACTGACTCGTGCTCGTACAGGCTCCTTTCCATCTTCTTCAAAAACGAGTTCTTTCTCGTCCTGATTTTTTATGTGCCGCGCAGGATCTACCATAGTATCGTCGTATTTAATGGTGATATCCGTGTATGCCAAGAGATATGGAGCAAATGTAGTCAAAAGATCCGGCATTATCTCCATTGGATCAGCTAACTTGGAAACTGCACCAATCTTATCATCGGGAATCCCATGAATATGAACAGTAGTTCCGGTGTGTTCTGCGTCCGTTTTTTCTGCGACTTCATTATAGCTGATACTCATGCGAGAGCCGGAGTTGATATGAATTTCGCTTGAACGGAGACTTCCGTCGTCGGTCTTGAACACAGAGTTCCAATCCACAAAGTTTCCAGCAGCCATTGCCTTATAACGGCCTTGTCCGAGTTTTCCGTGATAAATCCGTCCTGCAGGGCTTTTCTCAGTAACACTTTTACGGGAAAGGCCATATTTGCCGAAATATTCTTCAATACAATCGACAGGAATTCCATGACCATCATCTTTCACATAGATGTCAGATACGGTTTCTGCTCCTGGAAGACCATCATACCCAAAGGAAACTTCGATATTTTGAGCATCTGCATCGCAAGCATTCCAAATCAACTCTTTGATGGCTTCACGGGGAGATCCCTTTATACTGCGTTCAAAATGCTCTTGGGTGATTTCAACATTCACCGATTTATAGACCATTCGCAGATCCTCCTTTGTAGCACTACTCTTTGTGATTATAGCACAGATTTTACGGTACTTCTCATTTTAATGAGGTAATAATCTTTAATCCTTCATCGCCGTCACGGGCACCACGAACACCCCATCGGGCCTTTGATACGCCGCATTGGCCATTCCGCACAGGACGCACAGCACGGCGGGCGGTTTGCCTTTGGGGTCCGCTTCGATCTGCTTTTTGATCTCCAGCAGGTTCCCCGCCGCAGCGTCGATCTGGTTGGCCCCCAGCTTGATCTCAAAGGCGCACCATTGGCCGTCGGGCAGCTCAATTACCGCGTCAATCTCCTGATTTTTGTAGTCCTGGTAGTGGTAGAGATGCGCCCCGAAGGACTCGGCATAGATGCGCAGGTCCCGCTCGCACAGGGCCTCAAAGAGGAAGCCCAGGGTCTCCAAATCCCCCAGCAGTCCGGCAGGAGTAG
>CALXIJ010000015.1 GCA_944388335.1 uncultured Pygmaiobacter sp. | reverse complement strand
CCGCTTTTTTCAAAAGCGGTTTGATTTCCTTCGCACAGAGCAATTTCCAACTTCGTCCGGTTATCCTGTTTATCGGCGCATTGGTACTGCTGCGCCGTTTTAAATGGGATCCCGTGTTGGTAATGGTTCTTTGTGGTGTTTGTGAAGTGGCATGGCAGCTGGTCACCGGTGCGCTGGTTTAAAAGATTCACATCTTAATAATAAAAACATCATCTTGGCAGCCGTCAGCATTCCTGAAGGCTGCCATTTTTTGGCGTCGAATAGGCGTGATAAAATCTCCAAGTTTAACTGGAGGAAGTAGATAAAAAATACTTTAGAGAAGAGAAAAACTCCTGATAAAAACACACAGGATCCTTACCGGCGGATGATAGGTCCATCAGACAGCAAATACAGATACCGTGTTATATTCGCGGTGATCTTCCAACGCTGGATTGTCGATAAAAAGATCGGGACGGATGCAGGGAAAATATCGCGAGCGGCAGGAGAACAAAAAGGTAAAGTATAAAAGAAAATAGGAATCATACAGAATTATGGACATAGTTGACAAATAAGACAAGAATGATATGATAAGTATCGTATAAGATGACATTAAATCGTGTGCAAAACACAATTAAAAGCGGTCGGTAATACCAGATTTTCCAAACCGATGAGGGGACAGCCATTGCAGATGATCGATGCGGGACTGTCGGAATTTTAAGAAATAAGGGGAATATGAGTTCCCTGAGCGGAGATATGTTTTGGTTTTAGTGACAACCGTTTGTTGCCACAAAAAAGAAAAATGTGAGGATACTTTTATGGGGGAAAAAACGCCGGTATGAAGATGAAGAAGCGCACGATCAAACAGATACTGCCCTTGATATGGCCTTATGGACTGTTCTTTCTGCTTGTGCTGGTGCTGTTTACCACTGGCTCGATTGTGTCCTATCGGACTGTTATACAGAATGCGGAACAGACGGCCCAACGCCGCTATAAGACCCTTTCAGATCAGGTAATTAACTGGATTTCCTCGTATCGGAAGGCCTGTGATGTGCTCGCGGCGAGCAACTCGGTGTTGACCTTTGGAGAGATCCCCGAGACGGAGGAGGCGGCGTTTCAGACCGCAATCAACACGGTGCGGCAGGATATGACCAACGTGATGGGGATTGTCAACTTTCCCTATTCGGATGTTGAGGTCTACTATCCAAATCAGCAGGTCATCGTTTCACTGCACAGAGAATATCGAGGGCAGAAGGCGTGCGAAAATCGGCTTACCAGCCAATCGGGCGGAGACACTCTGCGCTCCGCGATGGAGAAGCTGGAAGAAAACAGCATCTGGATGGTATGTGATAACGCCGGTAAGGGATGGCTGGTTCGAAAGATTGTTTCTCGCGATGAGCCGCTGGCATATCTCATCATGGAGTATCAGCTCAGTGGGCTCGTTCCACTGGAGGAGGGAGAGGGGATTGTCCTCATCGGTCAGGGAGATTCACTGCGGTATTCCAGCGCAAAGGAGATCACGCAGGCAGAGTTTCCCGCCGTTCGCAAAGAGGTGCAGTCTAGCCATCACCTTCAGTATAACGGAGAAAAGTATCTCGCCTATCGCTGTATTTTCTCACTGATGCAGACCGAGATTACCATTGGTATCTCGGTGGATCGAATTGTACGCAATACCCCTTCGATGCTGAATATTCAGCTGACGCTGACCGTGATCTGCGCTGCCTGCTCCTTTTTACTTTACCATATCATGTATAAGCAGGTCATTCTGCCCTACCACTATCTCGCGGAGGAAACGTGGGAAGATTCGGGCACAGAGCGCCCGCAGGACGTTCTCACAAGAGCCAGAGAAAAGCTGTTGGCGATGAAAACCCAGCAAAAGGCGTCGGAGGAGGAGCGCCGCCTGCTGATCCCTCTGGGAGTGGGAGATCTGCTTCAGCAGATCCGCACTGGCCCAAAAGAGCAGCGACTCGAAGTGGCTCGGCGCTGTCTGTCACTGGCCGGTGTGCTGCCGGGCAAACGATATCTAGTCTTTGCGATTGTGACGCCGCAAGAGGACTCTGCCCAGAACCTGATTGAGCAGGCAGTACAAGAATCACTGCTCATTGACCGCGTAGGGGTGGTCGCCACAGTGGAGCACTACCTGATTATCCTCGCAAGCTGCCTTGAAGGGGATACCGAACCACTGCTCAAAGACCTGATCGATCAGGTGTCAGTGCGTTGTCAGGAGGAGGCTGGAGTTTCTCTTGCCGCGACTCGACCGCTGATTGGGGACGCGCCGGAGGCACTGCGGAGAATCATCCGCCAGACAATGAACGATGTGACATATCTCCACTTCTGGGGCAAAGAACGAATTGACGAGGTTTCCTCGCAGGAGAAACCGGAGGAGTTAATTCCCTTCATCAAGGGGATGCGCAACCTCATCAACCGGCTGGATAATCAAGACTATGCGGGTGCGCAGCAGGCATTCAGCCGTATTATTGAGAAGAATCTGCCCAGAAGCGCAGAGGAATTTCAGATTACCAAATCCCGCATCTACGGAATGATGGAGATGCTGATTACCGCCATTTCAGAGCAGGAGGATTGCAGAGAACAGGATCTGTGGAATCTCGACTACGAGCGGAGACTGTCTGGAATCGACAATCTGCATGTATTCTATGAGACTGCCCAAAAGATCTTTTCCGAGCTAATTGAATTCCGGCAAAGGTGCGATGCGGCAGAGAGCGGGGCCCAGCGAATTGAAAACATAAAGGCATACATCGACGACCACTATACCGAAAACAGCCTGACGGTGACCTCGATCGCAGACCATTTCCAGCTCAGCGGGCCGTATCTTTCCCGGGAGTTCAAGCGGATGGCCGGTTGCAATCTGCTCGAGTATATCCAAAAGCTCAGGATCGAGCAGGTCAAGCGGTTGCTGGCGGACCATTCGGTCAAGGACGCCGCATTGCAGACGGGGTTCTGTGATTCTCAGGCACTGGTGCGGGTATTTAAAAAGTATGAGGGAATCACCCCCGGTGAGTATAAAAAATCCCTGCAATAGTTCTTAGGTTATAGTTTGATAAAAAGGTGATAATCTGTTCTTTGAAGAGGCCCGATCATTAAAATGATCGGGCCTTTTTGTTTCAATGTACAAATTATTAATAACAATACGGATATATTGCACAAATTTAAAGAACATTATATTTAATTTTTATATATAATCATTTTTTAACTGATTTCAAAATCTGCAAAAAATGAATACAAATCGCAGTTCTTGATTCTTGTTCCATCGTGTGTGGGATGATAAAGTGTTGACTGGAAGCTGACCGATGCCGATGAATAGATGCCCAGTCTGATGCATGGATCGGCTAGCAAAAAACAAAAGGAGGAACCCATATTATGAAGAAGCGATCTCCATTTTTAGCACTGACTCTGGCGGCGGCACTGTCCCTTTCCCTCTTTACAGGATGCGGAGGGAATGGCAGCTCTTCCACTGCGGATTCGCAGGGAAGTGTCTCGCAGCACGAAACCATTACGGGCAAGATCGACGGGGTGGCTGCCACTGGGATGGTGGATAAGATTGTGATCCAGTCCGGTGCCAGCAGTGAGGACCCCAGTCCTTTCGCCCCCTCGGTGGGAGGCATGGCCAAGGGTTTGCTGTACGCCAAACTGATCTCCCGCAACAGCTACGGTGCGCTGCTGGATGACTGCACAATGTGGCTGGCCAAAAGCGTGACCAAGGTTGACGACAAGACCTATGACATTGAACTGTATGACTACATAACCGACAGTAAGGGCAACAAGATCGACGCTGACGACATCATCTTCAGCTACGATATGAGCTATAAGGAAGGAAAGTTCCAGCGCATCGGATCCTCGATGGAATCGCTGGAAAAAACCGGAGACTACACCCTGCGGATGACCCTCAAGAACACCTCTCCCGGAACCCTCGAGGATCTGCTTTCGAACCCCCAGCTTGACATTGTCGATCAGGGCTGGTATGAAAGCGCAACTGATGAGGAGCGCCGCAAGGATCCTGCGACCACCGGTCCCTACCGTCTGGTCAGCGAGGTGACGGGCTCTTCGATGGTCTTCGAGGCGGTTGAGGACTATTGGCAGAAAGATACCAGCTTGCTGCCGCCGTCCGGTCGCCAGAACGTCAAGACCATTGAGTTCAAGGTGATTACTGAGCCTGCGATGGGCGTGATCGCATTGGAAAACCATGAGGTTGACTTTGCTCGATTCAACGATAGCACCAGCCTCAACAGCTTCTTTACCGATGGAAAGGTCGCTGACGGCTATAATCTGGATCTGAGCGATGGCATTTTTACAATGGACATGTTCCTGAATATGTCTGATGAGTCGATCCTGTCTCAGAGTCTTGATCTGCGCAAGGCGGTACTCTACGCACTGAATTCGGAAGATATTATGTATGCCGCCGGAAATGATGAGTACACCTCTTTCGAGCTTTCCACGCTGGGGACCCCTGCAATGAATGGCGCACAGCCCGAGTGGGAGAATGAGGATTACTATGACTACAATCCCGAAAAGGCCGCTGAGTACCTCGAGGCTGCAGGCTATGAGCCCGGAGAGATTACCTTGACCTTCATGTCCGGCACCACGATGAGCAATGACAGTGTTCGCTCGGTGGTTGTGAGCAACCTCGAGGAAGCCGGATTTAATGTCGAGCTGTTGACCGTTGACGGCGCACTGTTCAACGTCTACAGAGATGATCCGACCCAGTGGGATCTGATGATCGACTTCAAGGGCGCCGGCACCGGGCACATCACCGGTTGCTGGGATATCTGCTTCAACCCCGGCAGCTTCACCAACGGCACCTCGATCTGCTTTAACCGCGACGAAAAGCTTGTAGAGCTGCTGATGGCGGCGGAGCAGGACCCGACCCCCGAAAACCTGAACGCCTTCCACTACTACCTCAAGGATCAGGCTTACTGCAAGGGTCTGTACAGCACCCGCAGCGTGAGTGTCTGCACCGATAAGATTCTCGAGATTGCGACCGATTCTCTGACGAATCCGATTCCCAATGCAATGGTCTTTGCCGAGGATTATGAGTCCGGAAAATAATCGATAAAACACTGCGACACATTTGACTGAAATGGCGGGGGGTATGAGCTGGGTAGAACGCCCGCGCATATCCCCCGCTGTTATCTGCGCAAAGCAAATTGAAGAAGGTGAAAGAGAAGTATGCTGCGGTATATTGGCAAACGGCTGATTCAGATGATCCCCATCCTGATGGTGGTGGCAATTCTGATTTTCACGCTGATGTATTTTGTACCGGGTGATCCGGTCAAGATCATTCTCGGCAACGATGCGACTCCCGTTGAGGTGGAAAAGGTACGCGACGAACTCGGCCTGAATGACTCCTATCTGGTTCAGTTGACCGATTACCTCAAGAATCTGGTTCAGCTTAATTTTGGAGATTCCTTCTTCTCCGGACTGCCTGTCCGGGATGAACTGATGAATCGGTTTCCCTATACTCTGATGCTGACATTCTGCTGCATCACATGTTCGGTAATTTTTGGTGTGCCGATCGGCATCAGCTGCGCGCTGCGGGCGGATAAGCTGGCCGATCGCATCTGGATGTTCATCACCCTGCTGTGGAGTTCGATGCCGGGCTTCTGGCTGGCACTGCTGCTGGTGTTGCTCTTCTCAAGACAGCTCGGGTGGCTTCCCTCGATCGGCATTGGCGGGCCGGAATACTTCATCCTGCCGGTACTCTCCAACTCGCTGGGTTCGCTGGCCGGCATTGCCCGTCAGACCCGTGCGAGCATGCTCGAGGTCATCCGTGCGGACTTCATTTCGACGGCGAAGTCCAAGGGCATCAGCCGCCGGGAGGTCATCTGGAAACATGCACTGCCCAACGCACTGATCCCCATCATCACCATCATCGGCGGCGGATTTGGCATGATGCTCGGCGGCGCGACCATCACCGAGTCGATCTTCTCGATTCCCGGCATCGGCCTTTACATGATGAACGGCATCAACAACCGCGATTACCCGGTAGTGCGGGGATGCATCCTGTACATCGCGTTTATGTTCGCGATTATCATGCTGATCACCGATCTGGTGTATGCATTTGTCGATCCCCGGATTAAGGCGAAGTATGTCCGCGCAAAGAAGAAGCCGGCGAAGGCGGAACCTGAGAGGAGTGAGGTCACATGCTGAAAACGAAGAAGAGAAATCCAGAAAAGGTCTCAAAGTCGGAGGTCCCCGGCTCGCTGCCCTATGTCTGGAAAAAGATCCGTACCCGTCGGCTTGCGATGATCGGCTTGATCTTCGTGGTCACCCTGCTGATTCTCTCCTTCATCTCTCCCTGGATCTGTACCTACAGCTATAAAGCGATCTCGATGAAGGATAAATTTGCGCTTCCCTCCTGGCAGCATCCATTCGGATGTGATGAGCTGGGCAGAGATATTCTCTCCCGGGTACTCTATGGAGCCAAGTACACAATGAGTGTCGGCGTCTTCTCCACAGGATTTTCCTGCCTTGCCGGCGTGATTCTCGGCTCAGTTGCCGGTTACTTCGGCGGCTTTGTGGATAACCTGATCATGCGCTGCCTCGATGTTTTCCAGTCTTTCCCCGGTATCTTGTTGGCAATCACCCTGTCCACCGTCCTCGGTCCCGGCTTTGAGAAGGTCATCATCGCAATGGGCATCGCCTATATGCCGGCCTACGCTCGGATGATGCGGGCGAGCATCCTGACAATCCGGGACTCCGAATATATCGAAGCGGCGACGGCGATGAACTGCACCACCTTCCAGATTGTCAAAAGGCACATCATTCCCAATGCGATCTCTCCGCTGATTGTGCAGGTGGCGATGGGCATTGCCAGTGCAGGTCTGTCGGCTTCTTCGCTGAGCTTCCTTGGCTTTGGCGTGAAGGCGACAACCCCGGAGTGGGGCGCGATGCTCTCCTCTGCCCGTACCTTCATTCAGGACTATCCGCATATGTGTATCTTTCCGGGTATCTTCATCATGGCGACGGTGCTGAGCTTCAACCTGGTCGGTGACGCCATCCGGGACGCGCTGGATCCCAAGCTAAAAGATTGACGGAGGTGAACAGCGGTGAAAAATGAAACGACAAACAACGAGCTTTTGCTCTCGGTGCAGGATCTGGAGGTGGACTACTCCTCCGGAGGTTCAACGGTCTGCGCGGTGAACGGGGTGTCCTTTGACCTGCATCAGGGCGAATCACTGGGGCTGGTCGGAGAGACCGGAGCCGGCAAAACAACGATTGCAAAATCGATTATGCAGATTCTTCCCGACCATGCAACCAAGCGGGTGGCAGGAGAGATCTTTTTCAAGAATCAGGACCTGATGCAGATGAAGGAGAAAGAGCTGCAAAATATTCGGGGCAGTCAGATCTCGATGGTCTTTCAGGATCCGATGACCGCGCTCAACCCGGTTATGACGGTGGGTGAGCAGATTGCGGAAGGGATTCGCCATCACCAGCATTTGGACAAAGCGCACGCCAAGCAGGCGGCGATCAAGATGCTGGAGACGGTCGGCATCTCTCGGGATCGGATCGACGAATATCCGCATCAGTTCTCCGGTGGCATGAAACAGCGAGTAGTGATTGCAATCGCGTTGGCCTGCAATCCGGAACTGCTGATTGCGGATGAGCCGACTACCGCGCTGGATGTCACGATTCAGGCGCAGGTGCTCGACCTCATTAAGGAGCTGCGCCGGCAGAAGGGAACCTCCCTGATCCTGATCACCCATGACCTCGGTGTTGTGGCGGACACCTGCGACAAGGTTGCGGTGGTCTACGCCGGAGAGATCGTTGAGATCGGGTCGCTGGAGGAGGTTTTTGACCATCCCTCTCATCCCTATACCAAGGGCCTGTTTGGCGCAATCCCGGATATGTACAAGGATGTCGCGCGGCTCTCCCCGATTGATGGGCTTCCCCCCAACCCGACAGAGCTCCCCGAAGGCTGTTATTTCGCGGACAGATGCCCGCACGCCACGGAGGAATGCCGCGCTAGGCACTGCCAACTGGAACACATCACAGGCACGCACTATGTCCGCTGCCTGAAAACAGAACAGGAGGGATAACCGTGGCATTGCTCGAAGTAGAACATCTGAAAAAATATTTCCCAACCTCCCGCGGTGTCGTTCACGCGGTGGACGATGTCTCCTTTTCCATTGAGAAGGGCAAGACAATGGGGCTGGTCGGCGAGTCCGGATGTGGAAAATCCACCCTTGGCCGCACTGTCATCCATCTGCTGGACAGCACGGATGGCGTAATCCGGTTTGAGGGAGAAGACGTCACCCACCCTGACAAGCCGACGATGCACAAGCTGCGGGAGCAGATGCAGATCATCTTTCAGGATCCCTATTCCTCCCTCAATCCCAGATTGACCATTCAGGAAACCATCATGGAGCCGCTGCAGCTGTCAAAACGGTTTGACAAGACTCAGCTCCCCAAGGAAGCTGAGCGGCTGATGGATCTTGCAGGCATCGAAAAGCGGTTCCGAAACGCTTATCCTCACGAGCTGGACGGCGGCCGCCGCCAGCGCGTGGGCATTGCCCGGGCACTGGCGCTGATGCCGAAGTTCATCGTCTGCGACGAGCCAGTCTCGGCGCTGGATGTCTCGATTCAGGCGCAGATTCTCAACCTGCTGATGGATCTGCAAGAGGAGTACGGCCTGACCTATATCTTCGTCACCCATGATCTGTCGGTTGTGCGGCATATCTCCACCGATATCTGCGTGATGTATCTGGGCCAGATGGTGGAGACCTGTCCGACAAAGGAGCTCTTCGCCCATCCGCTGCACCCTTATACCAAGGCGCTGCTCTCGGCGATTCTGACCGTCGACATTCACCACAAAAACGAGCGGATCCTGCTCAAGGGGGAGATCAACTCTCCGATCAACCCCAAGCCGGGATGCCGATTTGCCCAGAGATGCCCCTACGCAACCGAGGAATGCCATCAACCAATTCCTCTGCAGGAAGTCACGCCGGGTCATTTTGTGGCCTGCTGCCATGTAAAGGACATCAACAACCTGTGATCCTTTGTTCCTTCTGTGATACACAATAGAGAGGTGGCTTATGGCAAAGATCATCTGTAATTTTATCTCGTATTCCCTGCGCCGCACGGTGGACATCACGGTGGTGGTTCCAACCCCTACCATCCCGGATGCAGGACGGATGGCCCGGGGAGAGGGCGAGTGCCGCCACACCCCGAAGGCTCCCTATCCGGTCCTTTACCTGCTGCACGGCATGGGAAACAATCATGCGACCTGGAACGGCTACACCAACGTTGAACTCTACGCCGAGGAGCGGCAGATCGTTGTGGTCTGCCCCTCGGGGGAGAACAAGGGGTATATCCCAAACGGGGCGGACGATTTCTTCCGCTTTATTTCGGAGGAGCTGCCGGATTTCATCTGCGGCATTTTCCCGGTCTCCAAGCGGCCGGAAGACACCTATCTGGCCGGATTGTCAATGGGCGGATACGGCGCGTTGGTTCACGGGTTGAGCCATCCGGAGCGGTTTGCGGCGGTTGGCGCGTTCTCGGCCGGTGGAGCGATTCCCTCCCCGGAGTGGATCGCAAAACCGGATCAGCTGCGCCAAGCGGTGCAGGACGGAAGCATCTTTCATCAAAAAGATGGGGTTCCGGTTAAGTATGATGCCTTTGCGCTGAAAGCGGCAGCTGATTATCTCGAGTCCCCTGCCCGTGCAAAACCGAAGTTCTACCTTGCCTGTGGTGATGCAGATTCGGTCTATGAACGGGCAACGAAATACCGGGACTTTCTGCGCTCGGTGGGCGCAGATGTGACCTGGGATGAGATGCAGGGGCTCGGGCATGAATGGCGTTTTTGGGACGCCGAAGTGGAAAAGTTTCTGGACTGGATTCCTCGCACCGACCCCTATGCTAAGGAGGAACGGCGCAGGGTCTGAGCATAGGACACATCTGAAAGAATCGCAGGAGGACATCCATGGCAAAATTTCTCTGCAATCTGATCTCCTATACGCTTAGGAGGGCGGTTGATCTCACCGTCATCCTGCCCACCCCGACAGTTTCAGAATGTACCGATGGGACGGCAATGCATGCTCCTAAATCGCCCTATCCGGTGCTCTATCTGCTGCATGGCATGGGAAACAATCAGGCAACCTGGACAGGATATTCCAATCTTGAGTTGTTCGCCGAGGAGCGGCAGATCGCAGTGGTGAACTTTGCCGCGGAGAATAAAGGTTATCTGCCCACCAGTCAGGATGACTACTTTGTATTTATGACGCGGGAACTGCCGGATTTCATCTGTGGGCTCTTTCCCATATCAGAGCGGCCGGAGGACACCTATCTGGCGGGACTTTCGATGGGGGGATACGGAACCCTAATTTATGGGCTGAATTTCCCGGAGCGATTTGCAGCGATCGGCGCCTTCTCCGGGGCGATTCGGATTCCCCCTGTCGAGGGAAGAGATCCCGGTCCCCAGTTTGATCCTTATGCTTTGGCGGACGGGCTGCTTGCAGCGGGCCGTCCGCTGCCTGCGCTTTATCTGGCGTGTGGGACAGAGGATTTTCTCTACCGGGACAATCTTGCGTTCCGTGACCATCTGTGCAGCGCCGGGGTGGATCTGACTTGGGAAGCGCTAGAGGGCTACACCCACGAGTGGAGATTTTGGAATATTGAAATTGAACATTTTCTGGACTGGATTCCCCGCACCGATCTCTACAGCCGACGGGCACGGCGAGGGGTTTAATACAGGATCGGATCAAAGGAAGAGAGTGATCGGACGGATGTTTCACAAATCACTGAGAAAGCGTTTTGAGGACTGTTACACTGCCGTTCCGGTACCGGATGCCGGCGCGCGGGGCACAAAGCTCAGATATATTTATTATGCGCCGTGGTATCTGTGGGACATTCCCGAAAAAGCGCTGCGGCGCCGGAAATATGAGCTGCTTTTGAGCAGTGCTGCCGGGCTGGGCCTCAGCCTGATGCTGATGGCGCACCGATCTGCGATCCATGCTATTCCAATCGTCTTTCTGGCCTTTGCCCTTATGCCCTGCTGCCACATTTATGAG
>CALXIJ010000014.1 GCA_944388335.1 uncultured Pygmaiobacter sp. | reverse complement strand
GAAGAAAGTGCGAAGAGCGGCCCCTCAAGCCTTGGTGGCTTGGGGGGCCGCTCTGAGTGCTTTATGCGCCAAAATTCTACGGCAGAACGCAACTTTCCACAGGAAAGTTTCACTTCCCGCAGGGAAGTTGCGTTTTCTTACGTCACGCCGGCTTAGGTGTGGCGCTCCGGTTTTTTTGTTTTGGCTCAGGATGTGATTTTTTCTTGCTTTTTGCCCGGACCCGGAATAAAATAATAGTGTATGTCCCACCGTGGAGTACACGGGAAACACAACCAATTTTTCAGGAGGAGACCGCCCTTGTCCAAGCAATACGAAGAGGAGATTCGCCGCCGGCGCACCTTTGCAATCATCAGCCACCCCGATGCGGGCAAAACAACCCTGACCGAAAAGCTGCTGCTCTACGGCGGGGCGATTCAGCTGGCCGGCACCGTCAAGGGCAAAAAGACCCAGCGCGCCGCCGTCTCCGACTGGATGGAGATCGAAAAGCAGCGCGGCATCTCGGTCACCAGCTCGGTGATGCAGTTCAACTATGACGGCTACTGCATCAACATTCTGGATACACCGGGCCATCAGGATTTCTCGGAGGACACCTACCGCACCCTGATGGCGGCGGACAGCGCGGTCATGGTCATCGACGCGGCCAAGGGGGTGGAGCGGCAGACCGAAAAGCTGTTCAAGGTCTGCCTGCTGCGGGACATCCCGATCTTCACCTTCATCAACAAGATGGACCGGGAATCGATGAACCCGTTCGACCTTCTGGACGACATCGAGCAGAAGCTGGGCATCCGCACCTATCCGATGAACTGGCCGATCGGCAGCGGCAAGGAGTTCAAGGGGGTCTACAACCGGGAAAAGCGGGAGATCCTCTCCTACGGCAATGAGGTCGGCAGCGCGCTGGGCGGCCAGCACAAGCTGCAGACGATCAAGGCGTCGCTGGGCGACCCGGATCTTGACGCGCTGATCGGCCGCGGGCTGCACCAGACGCTGGCCGACGACATCGAGCTGCTGGACGGGGCGAGCTATGACTTCGACCTCGAGGAGATCCGCCACGCGCGGCTCTCGCCGGTCTTTTTCGGCAGCGCGCTGACCAACTTTGGGGTCGAGCCGTTTTTGCAGGACTTCCTGCGGCTGACCACCCCGCCGCTGCCCCGCCGCTCCGACGAGGGGGAGATCGACCCGATGGACAAGGATTTCTCCGCCTTTATCTTCAAGATTCAGGCGAACATGAACAAGGCCCACCGGGACCGGATCGCCTTCATGCGGATCTGCTCGGGCAAGTTCGAGAAGAACATGGAGGTGCTGCACGTCCAGCAGGACCGCAAGATGCGGCTCTCCCAGCCCCAGCAGATCCTCGCCTCCGAGCGGGAGATCATCGACGAGGCCTGGGCCGGCGACATCATCGGGGTGTTCGACCCGGGGGTGTTCTCGATCGGGGACACCCTCTGCGCCCCGGGCAGGAAGTTCCGGTTTGAGGGGATTCCCACCTTTGCGCCGGAGCATTTCAGCCTCGTGCGGCAGAAGGACACGATGAAGCGCAAGCAGTTTATCAAGGGGATCAGCCAGATCGCCAACGAGGGCGCGATCCAGATCTTTCAGGAGCTGGGAGGCGGCATGGAGGAGGTCGTCGTCGGGGTGGTCGGCGTGCTGCAGTTCGAGGTGTTTGAGTACCGGCTCAAGAACGAGTACAACGTCGAGATCGTCATGCAGCGGATGCCCCACCAGTTCATCCGCTGGATCGAGAACGAGGATCTCGACCCGAACACCCTCTCGCTGACCACCGACACCAAAAAGGTGCAGGACACCCGCGGGGGCAAGCTGCTGCTCTTCACCAATACCTGGAGCATCCAGTGGGCGCTGGACCACAACGAGGGGCTGCGGCTGTCCGAGTTCGGCAAGGCGGACATCTGATGCGAAGGGCAGCATCTGACGCAGCAAGGCAGCGTCTGACGGCAGCAGACCGGCGTTTGGCGCGGCAGGACAGATATCCGGCCTGACGGGCCGGCGTCCGGTGCGGCGCAAACGGCAGAGAGAACAGAACAACACAAAAGGCGCGGCGGGCCGCTCGGCTCGCTGCGCCTTTGTCTCTTTCCCGCCCCGCGTTTTCTTTCCCGCCCCGCGTTTTCTTTCCCGCCCCGCGTTTTCTTTCCCGCCCCGCGTATTCTTTCCCGTCCCGCGTATTCTTTCCCGTCCCGCGTATTCTTTCCCGCCCCGTGGTCTCTTTTCCCCCGCGGGCAGCGCCGGCCTCCGGGCGAACGCCTCTGGGCGAACGCCTCTGGGCGAATTTTCCGACAACGCGAACCGGCGCCGCATCGGGCGCGCTTCGCCGCAAAAAAACGGGGACGATGGGCCCGCCGCAGCGCGCCCCGTCCCCGTTCTCTTTCTCTTTTTTGCCGGGCGGCTTTTGGCTCCCGACCCCGCTCAATCCTCCAGCGTGTCGACCGGCTGCAGGGTGGTGCTCAACCGCACATTCCCGGTGCGGTACTCCGACCGGTAGCGGTTTGCAATCCGACCGATCACCTTCAGCCCGTTCTCATAGTTGCGGGTGGCGATCATCACGACATACTGGCTGCCCGAAAACCGCGCCACAATATCTCCCCGCCGCAGGCTGAACTGCAGCGTCCTGTGCAGGTGATCCATCGCCCGGTTGCGCATCCGGCCGACCAGCGTGCAGCCCTCGGCGTCGGTCAGGGTCAGCAGCCCGATAAACATCTTCTGCCCGGTGCGGGCGGCCGCCCGCGCATTGACCCGGTACATCTCCTTAAAGACCTCATAGTCGCAGAAAAACGCGCCCTTGGCCTGTCCCTTTTCGCTGATGTCCTGCTTGATCTTGGCGATGTCGATCTCGATGTTGTTCATGTGCTGGATAATCTCCCGGTAGAGCCCCCGCACCTGCTCGGGCAGGTTCTCCCCCCGCTCGCGGTAATAGAGGTTCTGCAGGTAGTTGTAGTACTCCAGCGCCTTGGGCTGGCGGGAGAGATCCAGCAGTGCCCGCAGCTGGCAGTAGTTTGCCTGCGGGTCAAACGGGTCGATCCCGTTCACCCGCTCGGCCAGCGCCAGCAGCAGCGCGCTGTCCCCCTGCGACTGGTAGAGCGAGAGCAGCGGCTCGGCGCAGTCCAGATACATCCGGTGCAGCCGTTCCCGCACCGGGCCGGTCCAGCCCTGCTTTGCCTCCCGCTGGAGATAGTCCCCGCCGTAGAGGGAAACCGCCCGCTCCAGCAGGGCCCGCTTGGTGCGCGGGTCAATCTCCCGCTTGGCCTGCTCGGCCGCGCGGACAAATTTCTCGGTGTCGAGCTCGATGGGCAGCGCGTCATTGAGCCGGTAGACCCCCCGCTTGCAGAGGATCAGCCGCCGCGCGTCCTCCATCCCCGCCTCCTCAAAGGCGCTGCGCAGCCGGTAGACCAGATTTTTCAGCGCATTCGCCGCATTGCCCGTCCCATTGGGCCAGAGCGCAGCCTGCAGCTCGGCCGCCGGGATCTCCCGCGCGCGGAAGGTGGCCAGATACTGCAAGAGGTTCCACATCTGCCCCCTGCGGCAATCCGGCCCGCAGATCTCCCTGCCGTCCATCACCACAACAAACTCGCCCAGCATTCTGATGCCGATCTGCTCCACCGTTTCACACCTCTTTTCCCCGCTCTGTGCAAACGGGGAGAATTACCCATTCATTATAAAGGATTTTTTCCGCGAATACAACCGCCCGCACCGGCCGGCGCGGGACAAGGCCCCTCTTTTCACCGTCCCCTGCCTTTCCCTTTCACAGCAAAACCGCGGCGTTTGGTCCGGCCGTTTTTCCTGCCGGCTCCCCTCGAAAAAGCCGCTCTTTCTCCCCCGCACAGGGCAGTTTTCACCGCCTTGCGGCGCGGCGGGTCACGCCATAGCGTTTCGGCAGGCGCCGCCGCGCCGGAACATCCTTTTTTTGCCGGATGTGTAAATCGCGCTTTTCCTGCATATCCTAATCACGACCTTCCATCCTTTCCGGTCTTTGGTCGCTGATTTTTTGGCATACTTTAAAAAATTTTGATCTTTTGTTTCATTTCACCTTGACATATATCAATTAATTTTGATATTATCTTAGTGCTTTCACGCGAAAAATCTGTCACGCAGAGAAAGAGGAGAAAACACAATGAAAAAGATGCTGACAATGTTGATCTGCGCTGCGCTCGCCCTCGGGCTGGTCGGCTGCGGCGGGGACAAGATCGCCGACGGCACCTACCGCGCCGAGCTGAGCGACGCGGCCGCCGAGGCGAACCACGGCTGGAAGGATTATCTCTCGGTGACCTATAAGGACGGCAAGATCGCCGAGGTCGACTTTGACGCGACCGACGCGGACGGCAACCTCAAGACCGAGTGGACCAACCCCGAGAACTATCCGATGGATCCCCAGCCCTCCGAGTGGATGCCCCAGCTGGAGAAGAACATCGCCGCCACCTCGAACCCCGATAAGGTCGCCGCGGTCGCCGGCGCAACCACCGGCAGCAGCCACGCCAAGGAGCTCTACCGCGCGGTGATCGAGAAAGCGAAGGCCGGCGACACCACCACCGCCATCGTGGATATCGCGGAGTAATTTTCGTCTGTTTGAGGGCGGCGGTGCCGCCTTCCGCCAGAGCAAGCGCAAAGGGCCCGGATCCTGTGATCCGGGCCCTTTTTTCCGTTTTATTGCCCCACTTTGTCCGCCGCGCTCACTGCTTCTCGCTGCTGACCGCGGTCTCCATCTTTGCCGGCCCGACCTTCTTCTCCCAAAAGTTGAGCAGCGCCGCGATCAAAATTGCCAGGGCATTCATCACCGCCGAGATCTGGAACAGCACGCGGTAACCTCCCAGCAGGTCCGAGCCCACCCCGATGCAGAGATTGAGCAGCGCGCCGGCCACCATGCCCGCACCGAGCAGCAGACTGTACCGCTTCTGGTACTGGCCCGCATAGACCTGACGGGAGAGCAGCGCCGGCAACATCGCTGCCATCGAGTAGGACAGCCCCATCAGCAGCGCCGCGGCATAGAGCAGCATCACGTTGCCGCTGCCGCTGCCGAAGATCGCCATCGAGAGGACGATGATCGCCTCGGCAGTAATGGTGGTCACCCACGCGCCCTTGCGGTCATTGAGGGTGCCCAGCAGCAGTTTGCCCAGCGTGTTGCCCACCATGCACAGCGAGGTGAAGTTCGCCGCCGCCACGAGGCCCAGCCCCTCCTGTTCGGCGAAGAGGCTGTAATGATAGGACATCTGCTGCGCGCCATAGGGCAGGATGACCAGCAGCAGGCAGAAAACCAGCACGATCATCCGGTTTGCCAGCGGGCTGTTCTCAGCCCGCAGCACGGTGCGGGTCACCACGCCGTCGGCGCTGCGCTCCTCGCCATAGGGGGCGCAGCCCATCTCCTGCGGGGTGAGCCGCAGGATCAGGGCGGTGGCCGGCAGCAGCAGGACCAACGCCAGCAGGCCGATCAATGCGATCGCAGGCCGCCAGCCGAGCCGCAAAATCAGGCTGCTGCACAGCGGGGCGACCATTGCGCCGGCCACCCCCGAGGAGGCGAGCGCAATGCCCAGCACAAGACCCGCCCTCTTGTGAAACCAGTTGTTGATGACCAGCGTGGCGGGCATCGTAATCAGACCGCCGCTGGTGATGCCAAAGGGAATCGCCATCAGGTACCACTGGGAGATGTCGCTAAAAAGCCCTTCCATCGCAAAGCAGCCGCAGCCGATGATCGACATGATGCTGAGCAGCACCCGCAGGTTGACTCTGGAAAAGAGCACCGGCATGATAAACATCGCCACACCGTTCGCGATGGTCCGCATCGTGCTGAACAGCGAGATCGCGCCGTTGCTGATTCCCAATTCCCCGGTGATCGAGGAGTAAAAGACCGATTGGCAGTTGGACAGGATTCCGGTCCCGCCGGCCTGCAGCAGGATACAGCCCACCAGCATCCACCATGCGGGGTGGATCTTTTTGCGTTCGTTCATCTTCGTTTCACTTTTCCTTTTCCTTTTATATTTGAATCGCTCGTCCGAGCCCTTGCTCAGCCGTCATCCACATCGAAAGCCTCCAGCCCCTTGCGGGCGGTGGGCCGGTTGTCCCCGTGCCGGACGAAGAGCATGGTCACAAAGCTCAGCGCCACAAAGAAGGTGCCATAGGGGAAGAGCAGCCGGTAGCTGACATCCAGCAGCGCGCCCGAGAGGATCGGGGTGATGATCTGGGCCGCCATCGAGAAGGCGTAGTAATAGCCGGTATACTTGCCCACATTGGCGCCCTGGCTCATCTCGACCACCATGGGGTAGCTGTTGACATTGATAAAGGCCCAGCCGACGCCGGCCAGCGAGAAGAAGACGAACATCAGCCAGGTGAACCGGTCGCTGAAGAAGATCCCCGAGCCGAAGGCCACCGCCAGAAAGCAGATGCCCAGCTGGATGGTCTTTTTGCGTCCGATCTTGCCCGCGATGATTCCCACCGGCAGAAACGCCACGATGGCCGCGGCCTGCGCCACCATCAGCACCATCGCATAGTCGCCGCCTTCAAGGCCCCACATGTGCTCGGCGTACTTGCTGAAGGCGGTGGTGACCGCATTATAGCCCATGAACCACAGAAAGATGCTCGCGAGCAAAAAGCAGAGCGAGCGGAACACCTCTGCCGGCAGCTTGTCCCCCGCCGCAGCCGGTGCGGGCGCAGTTTCCTCTGCCGCATCCTGCCCGGCGCTCAGCCGCTCCATCTCCCGCGCGGCGCGGGGTTCGTTGACGGTGAAGAAGAGCACCGCGATGCAGGCGACCATAAAGACGTCCAGCAGGAGAAAGAGAGGCAGATAATCGGGATGGTCTCCCTTGGGAACCATCAGCTTGATGGCCAGCAGCATCAGGATGCCGCCGACCGCCCCCATCAGGTTGATGATCGCATTGCCCTTGCTGCGCAGGGGCTTTGGGGTGACATCCGGCATCAGCGCGACCGCCGGGCTGCGGTAGCTGGACATCGCCAGCAGCGCGATGCCAAGGCCCGCAACAAAGAGGGGCAGGCTGTACAGCCGGTCCCCCAGCGGGATCAGGATGATCGCCACCGCCGCCGCCGCGTTCCCGGCGAGGATAAAGGGCATCCGCCGGCCGATCCGGGTGTGGGTGCGGTCGCTCAGCGAGCCGAAGACCGGCAGCAGGAAGAGGGCCAGCACATTGTCCAGCGCCATCACCACGCCGGAAGCGGTGTTGTTGATGCCGAAGGTGTTTTTCAAGATCAGTGGGACGATGCCGTCATACACCTGCCAAAAGGCGCTGATCGACATAAAAGCCAGTCCCACGAGGATGGTCTGTCTGTTGTTGAGCTTCATCTCGATCCCTCCGCTGGCGGCCGCCGGAAAGCGTCGGCCCGGCCGCATTTTTCCCGAAAAAAAGCAGCCTTCACCGCCTCGCCTGCGCGATGGGCCGCCCAATCCCGGAATCTTTTTCTCGATAGCCTCATTGTATCACGATCTATGCCCCGATTCAATCGCCGCCCGCCGGTCAGCGCAATTTTTCACCTAATTTTGTTTCCGCTTTGTCCAGAATTTTTATCACCTTGCAGATCTGTGCGTCCTCCCTCCCCGCCCATCCGCCCCGGCGCGCCCCTCTTTGCAAAAAACGCCACGGCGTGGCGGCGGTTCTCTTCTCCTCGCCTTCCCCGCCCATCCGCTCTCCCCTGCGCCCGCGCGCCGACGGCAAAGGCCCGCCCCGCGGCAGCATTTTTCTCCCCGCGCCGCCGCACGCGCCCCGCCCTCAGACGGCCCCGCGGCCGGTCTTCGTCCTCAAGAGGCCTCACCCTGCATCGCCCCGATCCGCGCCGCTCCCCCCCCGGCTGTTCTCCCCCAAGAGCAAATCTGCT
>CALXIJ010000013.1 GCA_944388335.1 uncultured Pygmaiobacter sp. | reverse complement strand
GCGGCGGATCTCCTGTTGTGTCCATCAGCTCCAAAGGTGTCGCGCCGGTACGCGCGACTGCCTGATTCAGATTTTCATCCGGCGTCAGAAATCCACGTAATACTTGATTTCCTCCAGCGGTTTGCCCTCCGATTGCATCAGTAATGCCATCTCTCTCGCTGAGGGGCAAAGTGTCTCCAGCCACGCCGCGAACTCCTGTTTCTCCTGCGGATTCATTCAGAACACCTCCATTAGTTCCATTATATTCAGTTTTCAAGGTTCCGTCAATTTGATTCGGATTATTCCGAGTGGATTGTCCGGGGATTTCCATCTTGGAGGAAATAACTTCCTCTGGCTCCTGCGCAGAGAACAGGTTCTGCCGCTGGCTCATATTGACATTGTACCAATTGGAGCAAGCTCCGTGAGAAAGTGATTGCTCAGTTGGACGCGCAGGATCCAGAAGAATACAAGTGCATTGAAAATTGATACACCCTACCCGATGAGAGCCGGACGGCAACCGGCCGAAACCACCCCGCAGCCGGCGGGGAAAGGTCGTGGGAAGCCCAACATAAAACAGGAGGTTTTCATACATGACAATTCGAGAATACGCAAAAAGCGTCGGCTTCCAGATCGTCGGAAAGCTGACCCGACGCCCCGAATGGGAATACACTCTCGACGGGTTCACCGGCGAAACGAAGCACAGCGGCTGCAAGCATTATTCCGACGACTGCGGCAACGGATTGACAAGCTAAAGCAGGAAAAGGCACAACCTACGGCAGAGCAGGAGATAAAAGGTGTCCGAATCGTTGAGAATACCGAGATTATGCGGATTCAAATATTTTTCCCGGATAAGCCTGACGGAGATACCAGAGCACCGCTTAAATCCAATGGATTCCGCTGGGCGCCATCCTGCGGGGCATGGCAAAGGCAGCTTACATCAAACGGTAGGGCCGCTGCAAGGGTTGTGCTGAACAGCCTATAAAAAAGAATAGCCGGAAGGCAGCCCTTTTTGACTTGTATTTTGACTTGCAGATTTGCAAAACTCTTTAAAATTTTGCGCAATTTGCAAGCCTATAAAAAACAAATCAAAGTAAAGCAAAAGCCCGAAAAACTGCAATTTAATGCGGTTCTTCGGGCTTTTTTATTTGGTGGACCTGGAGGGATTCGAACCCTTGACCTCTCGGATGCGAACCGAACGCTCTCCCAACTGAGCTACAGGCCCATATTCAACTTTGCACCTCTCAAATGGCGCTTTTGTATTATACTTCATATTTTTCAAAGATGCAAGTGTTTTTTGAAATTTTTTCTTTTTTCTTCCTTTTCTGCGGATTGCAAAGCGCTTTTTTGACAGGTATAATAATGCTATGTTGTAAATCTTGTACCTTTTTTAGTCTCACTGCTTGGAGGGAAAACCTGTGAAGGACGGTTTTATCAAGGTCGCCGCGGCCAGCCCCCGACTGAAGGTTGCCGACTGCCGCTATAATCTTTCCGAAATTCTCCGTTTGGTCCGTCATGCGGATGAACTGGGGGTTCGGCTTCTCGTTCTGCCTGAGCTCTGCCTCACCGGCTATACCTGCGGGGATCTCTTTTTCCAGCGGGCGCTGCAGCAGGGCGCGCGGGACGCGCTTGCCGAGCTGGCCAACGCGACCCGGGAGAGCGAGCTGCTGATTGTCGCCGGAACCCCGTTTGCGGACGGCGGCAAGCTGTACAACTGTGCCGCCGTTCTCCATCGCGGCGAGCTGATCGGTCTGGTGCCCAAGACCAATCTGCCCAACTACGCCGAATTTTATGAGCGCCGCCAGTTCACCCCCGCTTTCGAGGGGATCCGAACCGTCGAGTTTTGCGGCCGCAGCGTCCCCTTTGGCACAGGACTGCTCTTCTGCTGCCGCGAGCTGCCGGAATTCCAGCTCGGTGTCGAGATCTGCGAGGATCTCTGGGTGCCGCAGCCGCCGTCGGTCCGTCTGGCGCTGGCGGGCGCCACGGTCATCGCAAACCCCTCCGCCAGCGACGAGACCATCGGCAAGGCCGACTACCGCCGCTCGCTGGTCTGCTCCCAGTCCGCCCGCCTGCTCTGCGGCTATCTCTATGCCGATGCGGGTATGGGGGAATCCACCACCGATATGGTCTTTGCCGGCCACAACCTGATCGCTGAAAACGGCGCGCTGCTGGCCGAGAGCCCGCTCTTCAGCGAGGAGCTGATCCTCAGCGAGATCGATGTCGCCCGTCTGTCTGCCGAACGGGTCCGCACCAGCACCTTCCCCGCGCGGCAGGACGACGGTATCCAGCGGGTGGAGTTCAGCTGGACCCTCTGTGATACCGAGCTGACCCGCAGCTTCCCCGTTCACCCCTTCGTCCCCGAGAGCACCGATGACCGGGCCCGGCGGTGCGAGGAGATCTTCTCGATTCAGGCGACCGGCCTCAGCCGCCGGGTCGCACACACCCGCTGCGACTCGCTGGTCATCGGGATCAGCGGCGGGCTGGACAGCTGTCTCGCGCTGCTGGTCGCGGTGCGTGCGCTGGATCTGCTGCACCGCCCGCGGACCGACGTGATCGCGGTCACCATGCCCTGTTTCGGCACAACCCAGCGCACCCGCTCCAACGCCGAGCTGCTCTGCAACGCGCTCGGGGTGACCTTCAACACGGTGGACATCGGTCAGGCTGTCCGGGTCCATTTCAAGGACATCGGCCACAACGAGGCCGAGCGTGATGTCGTCTATGAGAACGCACAGGCGCGCGAGCGCACGCAGGTGCTGATGGACATTGCCAACGATATGAACGGTCTGGTGGTGGGCACCGGCGACCTCTCCGAGCTGGCGCTGGGCTGGGCCACCTACAACGGGGACCACATGTCGATGTACGGAGTCAATGCCTCGGTACCCAAGACGCTGGTGCGCCACATGGTCCAGTATGCCGCCGACACTGCCGATACCGCCGCGCTGCGGAATGTGCTGCTCGACATCCTCGACACCCCGGTCAGCCCCGAGCTGCTGCCCGCCGATGGGGAGAACATCGCCCAGCGCACCGAGGACATCGTCGGCCCGTACGACCTGCATGATTTCTACCTGTATTACGTCATGCGGTACGGTTTCTCCCCCCGCAAGATCTACCGCCTCGCGCTGCAGGCGTTTGAGGAGCAGTTCGGCGCGGATGAGATCCTCAAATGGCTGCGGATCTTCTACCGCCGTTTCTTCGCGCAGCAGTTCAAGCGCAGCTGTCTGCCCGACGGACCCAAGGTCGGCAGCGTCTCCCTCTCCCCCCGCGGAGACTGGCGGATGCCCAGCGACGCCAGCGCATCCCTCTGGATGCAGGAGCTGGAGAGCCTGTAATCTGATTTTAAGAGAAAAAGAGAGCCCGGTATGCAGTGAACCGAACCAGTAAAAACGGACAATAGACAAAACGCCCCCTGTGTAGGACAATAAACCTATACAGGGGGTGTTCGTATGTCACGAAGGAAATACA
>CALXIJ010000012.1 GCA_944388335.1 uncultured Pygmaiobacter sp. | reverse complement strand
ATGCCGCTGGTCACCGCCGAGAAGTCCACAAATCTCGCACTGGTGCGCTGTGCAATAATCCGTGCCAGAGTGGTCTTTCCCACGCCTGGAGGGCCCCAGAAGATCATCGAGGGGATCTCGTCCCGGTCGATCAACCGGCGCAGGATCTTACCCTCGCCCAGCAGATGGCGCTGGCCCTCAAACTCCTCCAGCGTCTGGGGCCGCAGACGGCTGGCCAGCGGGCTGGCCCACCCCTGCTGCTCAAACAGTGAAGGCTGTTCCAATCCGCCCACCTCCTTTTGCCCCAATCCGTCTTGGGTCTATTTTACACTTTTTGCCGCCTTAAAAAAAGACTTTTCTGCATTCCGTTCCCGGTTTATGCAGGACAGCGTGCTCAATGCACAAAAAATTCGCCTTTTCCCCCGTATCATCCCTTTCACGGTCTTTTGTCATCCCAGAAAAGTATTTTTTATTTTTTGTCTCTACAATGTTATAATAATACTGCAACGGCGAAACGAATCTTCGATCTGCTTTTTGACGGTAAAAAGGAGTTTGATGGGATGAAAAATTTTGCAAAGGGTCCGCTGAACGAATCGATTTATGCCGCGGCTGCGCAGGTTCTGCTCGGGCTTGCACTGCTGATCTGGCCCGCCCTCTCGGGGAGAGTCCTCTGCTATGGGGTCGCCGCGCTCTGCCTGCTCTATGGCGTCTACCGCACTGTTCTGTACTTCACCCATGACCCGGTTCTGGCGATGCTGCAGCACGATCTTGCAGCCGGTCTGCTGGGAATCGGCGCCGGCATCGTTCTCGTCGCCCGGCCAACGCCGATTGTGTCGCTGCTGCCCACCTTATTTGGCCTCCTGCTCTTTGTCGGCGGCGCATTCACCGCCCAGATCGCCTTTGACCTGCATCGGATGGAGGAGGAACGCTGGTTTGTTCCGCTGATTGCTGCGGCGGTGCTCGCCGCGCTGGGCGGGGTGATCCTCTGGTATCCCTTTGCGACCGCGGTGCTGCTGATGCGGTTTATCGGGATCTCCCTCATTTTGCAGGGTGTGGGCGGCTTTGTCTTTTCGCGGCTGCTCGCAAAGCGCCGCCTGCTGTACTATCCGCCGGAGGAGTGAGCGCGCTCTTCTTTTTTATTTGTTTTGCACAAAAAACCGGCGCGGGTTCACCAGCGCCGGGTTTTCTCTCTTTTACAGCGGCTTGCCCGCCAAGACCTCTTTGAAATCCTGATAGTTCCGTTTGAGCAGCGCCGGGGTGTCCAGCCCATAGGGGCATTTTGCCGCACACTGGCCGCACTCGATGCAGTCCTCGATCTTCTTCATCATCGCCTGCCCCTCCTCCGAGAGGAAGTTGATTGCCGGCGCGCGGCGCATCATCACCGAGGCGCGGGCACAGCTGTTGATCTGGATCCCCTGCGGGCAGGGCATGCAGTATCCGCATCCGCGGCAGAAGTCCCCCTGCAGCTCCTTGCGGTCCTTTTCGATCACCGCCTGCAGCGCATCGTCCAGCTGCGGCGGGTCGGGGATACAGGCGAGAAACTCATCCAGTTCCCGCTCCCGCTGGATGCCGAAGATCGGCAGAACCCCCTTGTGCTGCGCAATCCAGCCGCTGGCCGCGCGCGCGTTGGTAATCAGTCCGCCGCAGAGTGCCTTCATCGCGACAAAAGCCATCCCCGATGCAAGGCAGTCGGACGCGACCTTCAGCTCCTTTTCGGTGCTGATATAGCTGAACGGGAACATCAGCAGGTCATACAGCCCGGAGTCAATCGCCTCATGCGCGACATCCAGCCGATGATTGGTAAAGCCGATAAACCGGATTTTGCCCTGACGCTTTGCCTTTAGCATCGCATCGTAAAGGCCGGTCTCATCCCCCGGCTTCGGGCAGAAGGGCGGGGTGTGGAACTGATAGACGTCGATGTAATCGGTCCTGAGCATCTTCAGGCTCTCGTGCAGATCTTTCCAGAAGTCATCCACGTTCTTCGCCATCGTCTTGGTGGCAAGGATCACCTGATCCCGCACGTCGTGCAGCGCCTCGCCCAGCTTTTCCTCGCTGTCGGTGTAGGCGCGCGCGGTGTCAAAATAGGTGATTCCGCCCTCAAATGCCCTGCGCACCAGACGGACTGCATCCTCTTTCGAGATCCGCTGAATCGGCAGCGCGCCAAATCCGGTCTGTTCCACCTGCAAGCCTGTCCTTCCAAGGGTCATCTTTGCCATTGATACCATCCCTCCCGCTTTTGTATCCTCTCCGGGCAAATCGCCCGGCCTTTGCCGTTTTAAAAGCCGCGCTCTTTCAGGTCGCGCGCAATCTGCTGATAAAATTCCCGCACATCGAAGCCGGGGATATTCTCCCGGTTGAGATCCACCATATCCCCATGGGAGACCCCGCGTCCTTTCGTCTGTACCAGCACAAACCGCGCGCCCCATGGCATGGAATCGACCGCCACAAGGCCGTCGTTCTCCCCGTCATAATGCTTTACCAGAGGATAGGTGAGATTGAGCGGAAACCTTCCATTTCCCGCCCGTTTCATCACCGCGCCCACGCTCTGGTAATACACCCCCGGCGCGTTTGGCGTCTTTTCGTTGAAGGCGGCGCATCCGCTCGCCGTCAGATCCCGCACCGCCGCGAGGAAATCCGGATTTTGATCTCCGATCAGCTTTGCGGTGCTGTTGTACCGCCGCGCAATAAACCACTGTACCGGCCGCGGGATCTGCTCCAAAAGCCGCTGTGCAAAACGGCACCCGCGGTGCGGGGTGCAGACCGTGGTCAGCGAGGCGACCATCTCCGACGCACCCGCCCGGGAGATCGCATAGCGGCAGTCGAGCCCTCCCTTGGAGTGTGCGATCAGGTTGACCTTTTCGCAGCCGGTCTGTTCAACGATCTCCCGGATCCGCCGGGCAATCTCCTCCCCGCTGTTCGCCACCGAGGCGGCGGACTGCTGTCCCCCATAGTAGACCTGCGCTCCGCACCGCTTGAGCGCAGCGGGGATTCTGCCCCAATAGTTGATGAGATTGGAATCACGGAAAAAGACTCCATGAACCAGCAAGAGCGGATACCGGGTCGCGCAGACGGCACTGGCCGCCCGCACCCGCTCCAGCTCGAGCCGCTGACACTCCAGCACAACCTCCCGCTTTGTGATCCGCAGGATCCGGGAGAGCGCCCAGAGGTTGACGAGTGGAATCCACCCACAGAGTGCGCCGAGCACCCGCCAGCGGATCCCGAGCTGGACCGAGGTGAGGTAGACCCGGATCATCCCGTTCCAAAAGAGGATGCCCTCCCAAAAAATCAAGAGCAGCAGCTGAACCACTGCCCGCGCCGCCGACACCGCGGGGCAGGCAATCACCCAGATGATCCACAGGGCGCCCCCGAGCACCACTGTCAGAAGAAAAAGCCGCAACAGCCGCCCGCCGCTCTCTAAAACCGCAAGCCGGGTGGAAAGGCTGCCTTTTGGCGGCAGCTGCAAATTCAGCACAAGGAACAGCAGGCCGAGCAGCGGCAGCGCCGGCGACGGGATCTGCCTTCCAAGCCAGATCGACAGCGGATAGCTGTTGATGAGGAGGAAGAGCAATATGCCCTGCAGAAAAAAGGCAAATTTTCCCCTTTGAAGCCGCATTATCTCCCCTCCTCTCTGCTTTTCATCATACCATGCCGGCGTGGAAAAGAAAACCGTTTTCTTCCATTCTGGCCATTCTGTTTTTCCCCGCCGGGCATTTTCCGGACAAAAAGCTGCCGCTCCGGCATCCGAAGCTGCAGCGAAAAATGGCCTGCTGAAGGATCGTTTCTGAGATCATGAATATTCAAATTGGCCATTTTGTCATGCGCAGGACCTTTTCACTGGAACAGGCCGATGATATCGGTGGAAAATTCCTTGTGGGAGAGGGTCCCGCTGCTCTCATCATAGGCAATGGTCTCGAGCGGACGGCCGAGAATTGCGTCGTAGAGCACCGCCTTGAAGTTTGAATCAATCGAGATCGCGGGATAGTCATTGAGAAGGATCTGGACGTTGTCCCCGAATGTAAACTGCACGCTTCCAGCGCGGTCAAACAGCTCCGCCTCCATCGAGGTCTGCCCAAAGGTACTGGAGGACGCATTGAGCCGAGCGCAGAGCCGGGTGCAATCCTCCTGACCGATCCCGGCGCGCTCCAGTGCCTGTGCGAGCTGGTCTGTCAGCGCGGAACCATCGTTGATGAGATAGAGCGTATAGCCGCTGTCCGCGAGCACCTGATCGAGATATTGGCCGAGATCGCTTTCCGCCATGATCTTGTTTGCCTGCAGCACCCGCTGATACTTGAGATAATCCTCATCCAAAAGCGCGGCGCAGGGGTTGTCTTCCTTCCTGTAATCTGGATAGCGCTCCTTGAGAAACGCGGACAGATTCATCGTGACCTTCTGCGCGCCGTAGAGGTTCAGATGGCCATTGTCCCGAAAATCGGTCTGGTAATCGAGATCCAGCTCCTGCGCCTCCTCGCCGATATAGCTGAGATAGGGGATTTCGTGCTGCCGAGCATAGTCCTCCAGCCAGTTGTCGATCTTGACCTCAGCCTCGTTGTAGAGATAGGGGATCATCGTGAAGATCAGATCCACATCCTTTTTCTCGCATAGCGCCACGATCTTATCCAGATACTCCACGCAGAACTCATAGGGGACCATCCGCTCATCGCTCTGATAATCCGGCTGCTGCTGCGCGGCGGCCTGATAGGACAGCCCATACCCCTTGAGGAAATCCCGGTCGTTGTGGGGATCGTAGGTCAGCATCTTCAGATCGAGATCCTTCCAGCGGGTGTGATAGCGCGGGAGATTGAGGAAATCCTCGTAGCTGCGCAGATCCAGCCCCACCTTCTCGCTGGTGTGGATCAGGCCGAGAAAGTTCAGGTTCATATCGATGTTGAAGCTGTTCTCGTAGTTGATCCGGTCGATCTCCTCCGGCATGATATAGGAGTTTCCGTAGGTCATGCCGTACAGATCGAGGATGACAATGTCGGGATCCTGCACCCGCAGAGCCTCCCGGATGTAATAGTATGCCGTCCAGGTCGGCTGCGCCCAGGAATAGGCATTGGTCGCCGAGATGCCGTTCTCCTCCCAAAAGATATTCGGGATGATCCCGTTGTTGACATGGCTCGATCCGACAATCACCATGTCGATGCTGCCCTTTTCCTCCGAATAGAGATCGGCAAGGGTGGTCTCCCGATCCCGCAGCAGATTCGCCGTCCCGTAAAGCATGGCCAAGGTGATCACTGCAAACAGGAGCGAGCCGATGATTTTTTTGTACTTTTCCATTCCCTCACCCGGTTAAAATTGAAAGTAGATAAACGGCGCCGCGTCATAGCTTGGCCCATAGACGCCGAAGATGACGCTCGAAAAGATCAGGACCCAGTAGAGCACCCAGCGGGCAGCCAGCGGCTTTGTGACGACCCAGTGGTAGATGTCTTTTTTCTTATAGACCAGCCAATCCGCCGCCACCAGAACCACCAGCGCAATCACCGCGACGGTAAAGTCCTTTTCGTCCAGACCATAGCGGAAGAAGTCCGCCGAAAAGAGGGCGCCGAAATGGGTGCTGGAACCGATCCGGCGCAGGATTCCGAATGCCTGCCCCACGCTGTCCGCCCGGAAGAAAACGAAGGTGAAGCAGACGCAGAGAAAGACCCAGATTGTCTGCAGCGCACCGAAGAGGCTGCTCTTGGTGTTGATCTTCAGCTTTTTGTACAGCTTTTTCTTGGGGTGGCGCAGCGCCATCTCGCTCACCCGGAAAAAGGCGTGCAGCAGCCCCCAGATCACATAGGTCCAACTGGCACCGTGCCAAAACCCACTGACAAAAAAGACCAGCAGCACCGCGAGATAGGCCGCCACCTTTTTATTCTTCATCCGCCAGACCACCGGCTCAAAGATATAATCCTGAAACCAGGTGCTCAGCGAGATGTGCCATCTTGACCAGTACTCCGCGAAGCTCTTCGAGAAATAGGGCACGTTGAAGTTGACCATCAGTCGGTATCCCATCACCTGTGCCGCGCCCCGCGCAATATTGGAGTAAGAACCAAAATCGCAGTAGATCTGCAGCGCAAAGAGGATGGTTGCAAGGATCAGGTAGGCGCCGTCCATCTGCGCATAATCCTGATAAACTGTGTCGACAAAGAGCGCGAGCCGATCGGCAATCACCAGCTTTTGGAACATTCCCCAGCCCATCAGCAATAGGCCCGCCCGCATATTCTCGAACGAAAAGTGCGTTCCCTGTTTGATCTGGGGCATCAAATTGGTCGATCGCTCGATCGGCCCTGCCACCAGCTGCGGATAAAAGCTGATGAAGAGCGCGTAGGTGATCAGGTTTTTCTCCGCCGCGATGTCCTTTCGGTAGACGTCAATCGCATAGCCGAGCGCTTGAAAGGTGTAAAAGCTGATTCCCACCGGCAGCGCGTAGTTGAACAGCGGCAGCAGCAGCCTGTTCTGGGAGAGCGCCGCGAGATTTTCCACAAAGAAATTGTAGTATTTAAAAAAGAAAAGTACCGCGAGGTTCGAGAGGATCGCCCCGGCCAGCACCCAGCCGCGCAGCTTGTTTTTCCCCTTTTTCTCAAAAAAGGCCATCAGCAGCGCGGCGAGATAGGTGACGAGGATCGAAAAACCGATCAGAAGGATGTATTTGGCCTTCCAGCACATATAGAAATAAAGGCTGGCGGCCAGAAGAAACAGGTTGCGCACCCTTTTGGGCAGAAGGAAGAAAAGGATGGTTACAACCGGGAAAAAGAGGATGAAATCAACTGAGTTGAACAGCATATAAAGCTCCCTATTCTATCACTTGAAAAATGCCTTTTTTCTTTGCGACAACCAAGCCCGCCGCCGCAGCGAGGCTGACCAGCTCACACAGCCGGAAGAGCAGCGGCTCCTGATAGGACACCGCGACGCTGCCGCTGGGCTCGGTGACCGTAAATGCCACCCGCCCGCCGTCCGCTTTGAAGGTTTGCACCTGCTCCCCGTTCACCGTGACCTCATAGTTCGGGATGTAGGTGATCGGCAGGGTGATGGTACTCTGACCCTGCTGGGGGAGCTGCATCTGGTACGCAAAGGAGGTGTTGGTCCCATACCGCGCAAGATCGGTCACTGCAAAGCTGTCGTTGTCGCTCTCGATCTGCGGCAGATTGCCCACCATCTCATCGAGATTATTGCCCGAAACCAAATACTCCGCCTGCCCCACAGACATCTGATTGTCGAGATTGGTGACATAGTGCGATTTGTCATAGCCAAAGGCTGTGTCCGTCTGGATCCCGGTCTCATAGAGTATCCCTGCAAAGATGACCGACACACAGACCAGCACTGTGCCGGCAAGGCGGCGGGCTCTTTGGTCCGAAAGCCAGAGCGTGAGGGTGATCACCACGAGGAAGCACAGCGCCGTCTGCCCAATGCTCATCAGCCGATAGGCGAACTGGATGGAGGAGAGCATTGTCCCAATCACCGGGATAGACAAAATCTCGTCCCACGGAAAGAACCCCGTCGTGCCAACAGCGCAAACCACTCCGGTCCATAGCATCAGATCACCAAGGCGATAAACTGGATTTGCTCTTTCATTCGGCGCTGCCGCACCCTTGCGCAGCAGATAGAACGGAACTGCAAACAGACCGATCCAGCCGACCGGATGCGGACCAACTGCATACAACGTATTCGTGTAAAACAGCCTGTTGATCGAGAGAGGTCCTCCCACGCCCTGCGTGCGCTGGAAGACACTCAGGCCAAGCTGCATCATCATCAGTACCATCGGCACCAAGAACCAAGCGTTCAGCAGGACAACCACGGCGGCCGCCGCCACAAGGGCGCGCCAGCGCCGCTGTCCGTCAAAGAGCCGCCTTGCGCCGCAGAGCACAAAACAGCCGGCAAAGATCGCGGTCAGCTCGGTCGTCAGGATATGGGATTGGAGCACTCCGGTCGCACCGGCAGCGAGGTATCCCCAGTCCCTTTTTTCTCCGTAAAGGATTGCGTACAGACCATAGAACACCAGCGGCAGGAAGGTGATCGCGGCAACTTCTCCCGCGGCCGAGCGGTAGTAGATACAGATCAGCCGGTAGGGGTTGAGCAGATACAGGATCGCCGCCATCATCCCGACAAAACGGCTGCGGGAAAGGCGGGCAAAAGCGAGATAGCCGCACAGCATCGTCAGCAAATTCAACAGCGCAAACAGGCTTTTGTAGCAGTTGACAAGGCTGATCCCGGCAAGCCGCAGCAGCGCGGGAAAATAGAACAAAAGCTCCGGGTAGAAGAGCGAATTCGGATATCCGTAATCGTTCAGGGTTCCGCCGTGCACCCGCACCGGGAACTGGCCGCTGCGCAGCGCCCGCGCCATTCCCTCAATCCGGGCCACTTGAAAGAAGGTATCGTGCCCATAGATCAGCTGTGCATTGAACAGCGGGATGCTGGCAACAAAGATTGCGAACACCGCCGTCAGCACCAGCACAAGGCGAGTCTGCGCACTCGAACATTCCCGGCCCAGCAGGGTACCGGGACGCAGGCGGGAACGTCTGCTGTTGATCAGCCAAAGCGCGGCCGCCGCGCCAAAGAGCAAAAGAAGGCAGAAGAAGTATCGATCATTCCAGATCAATCCAATGCTGCGCAGATTCCACCGGCCGAAGGTCATGCTGCTGTCGGTGGTCTCGATCGTCAGAAACAGGCTGTCCACCTGCTGATCAAGGGAAAACTGCAGCCGCAGCAGATCCTGCTGCGGGTCCAGCGCCTGATTGACGAAGATCTTTCCGCCGGAGTTGTCGGATGAGACATAGTCCGACGCATAGACCTTGACCACGCTGCTCTCATCCGCCGCGCTGTAAGACAGCTCCATCTCATAGTCGCCCGGCTCAAGGCAGAGCGGTCCCAGACTAAAACATTTTACCGCATCCGCGCTCTGGCCGACATATACATTGAGCGCGGTGGACTCACCGGTATACCCCGCAAGATATTCCGTCCGAAATTCCGACTGCTTATAGACAACAGAATAGCGGTCCGTCCCGCTGTTCATCAGCAAGCACGCACACAGCAGCAGCGCCGCAATCAAGATGGAAACGCCCCGCAGTCTGTGTTTTGACATTCTTTGCTCCCTCGCTCTCGGCAAACTTTTTTCCTTGGTTCAAACGGTCAGTCTTTTTGCTCCGGCTCTTCGCAGTTGGTCTCCTTCAGGATAAAGATGGGTCTTTTTTTGACCTCCATAAAGGTCTTGGCAAGATACTGCCCCATAATTCCCATGCAGAACAGCTGTACCCCGCCCACCGCGAGGATCACACAGATCATAGAGGGCCAGCCGCTCACCGGGTCCCCCCAGAGTAAGGTCCGGACAATCACAAAGATGGTCATCAGCAGTGCAACGCCACAGAAGAGAAGTCCCATCACCGCGGCAATCGAGAGCGGCACGGTGGAAAATGCGACAATCCCGTCAATCGAATAGAGCAGCAGCTGCCAAAAATTCCATTTGGTCTTTCCGGCCACCCGCTCCACATTGACATAGTCCAGCCATTTGGTCTGGAATCCCACCCAGCCGAAGATCCCCTTGGAAAAGCGATTATACTCCCCCATCGAGAGGACTGCATCCGCCATCTGCCGGGTCATCAGCCTGAAATCCCGCGCGCCGTCCATGATCTCCGCCTTGCTGATCCGGTTGATCAGCTTGTAAAACATCCGCGCAAAGATCGAGCGCAGCGGCGGTTCCCCCTTGCGGTTGACCCGCCTTGTCGCGACACAGTCATATTCCCCCTGCTGCAGGATCTCATACATCTCCAGCAGCATCTCCGGGGGATCCTGCAGGTCGACATCCATTACCGCGAGATAGTCCCCGGTCGCATATTTCAGACCGGCATAGATGCCTGCCTCTTTTCCAAAATTCCGGGAAAAGGAGAGGTATTTTACCCGCTCGTCCTGCGCGGCCAGCTTCTTGATCTGCTGCAGGGTGTGATCCTTTGAGCCGTCATTGACGAACAAAAACTCGAACGCCACCCTATCCATCTGCCGTATCACAGCGCAAACCGCCTTGTAAAAGATCGGCACGCTCTCCTCCTCGTTATAGCAGGGGACCACAATGCTGATCTGTTTTTTCTCGCTCATTTTCTCTCCGCCTCCGCGCTTTTGCCCCTCTTTGTCTATCTGCAATCTGACAAAATTCCGCATTGTATAGTTTAATTCATCTTCCCCGTCAAATCAAGCGGCTTTTGCCTGTTTTCCCGCAGGCTGCAGCTTGATTTCGTGTTGTCCTGCACGATCTGCCATGTTATACTAATCAAACGGGAAACTTCTTTCCTATAAAATCATTTTACATAAAAGAAAGGGGCTTTGCATCATGTTACAGGCAGGGACCAAAGCGCCGGATTTTTCGCTGCCGGATCAAAGCGGCAAAGAGGTCAAGCTGTCCGATTTTCTGGGTAAGCGCGTTGTCCTATACTTCTACCCTAAGGACAACACGCCGGGATGCACACGGCAGGCCTGCGCCTTTGCGGGGAACTATGAGGCGTTCCGCGCACAGGATGTGGTTGTGATCGGCATCAGCAAGGACTCGATTGCCTCCCATCTGAAGTTTGCAGAGAAATACGATCTTCCGTTTATCCTGCTCTCCGATCCCGAGCGGCAGGCGATCGAGGCCTATGACGTCTGGAAGGAGAAAAAGCTCTACGGCAAGGTCAGTATGGGGGTCGTCCGCTCGACCTATCTGATCAATCCCGAGGGGATCATTGAAAAGGCGATGCCGCGGGTCAAACCGGACACCAACGCCGCCGAGATCCTCGCCTATCTGCAGAAGGAGGACGCATGAAAAAGCTGTTTTTCCCGCTGTTGCTGATCGGTGCGCTGCTGCTTTCCGGCTGCGGCGAGTCACAATCCTCCTCTGCCGGTTACCAGCAGATCTCCCAGCAGGACGCAAAACAGATGATGGACGAGCAGGAGGTCATTCTGCTCGATGTGCGGGAGCAGGATGAGTTTGACAGCGGGCATATTCCGGGCGCTGTCCTGCTTCCTGTCGGCACCATCGACGAGGAGAGCGCTGCCGCCGTGATCCCGGAAAAGGATTCCACCGTCTTGGTCTACTGCCGCAGCGGCAACCGCAGCAAGACCGCAGCCGCCAAACTGGCTGAGCTGGGATATACCGGCATCTATGAATTCGGCGGGATCAACACCTGGCCGTATGAGGTGGAATGACGCCGTATGAAGATCATCATCTCACCGGCCAAAAAGATGCGGACGGATACCGACAGTTTTCTTCCGGCGGACCGCCCCCTCTTTTTGGAGCAGGCACAGCAGATCTGCAAGACGATGCAGGGCATGCCGGGCGATGCGCTGCGGCGTCTTTGGAACTGCAACGAGCAGATCGCCCGGCTCAATATCGACCGGCTGCAAAGGATGGATCTCTTCCGCGCGCAGACCCCGTCGATTTTGAGCTATGACGGGATTCAGTACAAATACATGGCCCCGAGCGTTTTCAGCGACCGGGAGCTGGAGTATATCCGGCAGCATCTTTGCATCCTCTCCGGACTTTACGGGCTGCTGCGCCCCTTTGACGCCGTCACCCCCTATCGACTTGAGATGCAGGCGAAATTGCAGGTGGGGACCGCGAAAAATCTCTATGAATTCTGGGGCAGCACCCTTGCCGACTGGCTTGCCGCGCAGACCGACTGCGTGCTCAATCTGGCCTCCAAAGAGTACAGCATCTGCATCTCAAAGCATCTGCCTCAGGGCGTGCAGTTCCTCACCTGTGTTTTCGGGGAGGAAAAGGACGGCAGGATCATCGAAAAGGGCACCATCTGCAAGATGGCCCGCGGGGAGATGGTGCGGTATCTGGCAGAGCGCGGCATAGAGGACCCCGCAGAGATTTGCACCTTTGACCGTCTGGATTACCGCTTTGCACCGCAGCACTCCAATGCCGACACCTTGGTGTTTTTGCGGCGGGGGAAGAACACTTGACTTTGGCCCTGTTATTATCCGGAGTTGTTTTTGCGGCGCTTTTGTCAAAGAGCGGAAATTTTGGCAGCTGAGCGGGAGGAACGTGCACCCAGGAATCCGGGCGCCGTTTTTGACAAGATCCCTTCCCGCGCCTAAAAGTGTGGTCAAAAGTGTGGTCAAAGTCTTATTTTTTAAAATAAAAAAAGCTCGTAGAACAGCTGTTTAAGCCATTCTACGAGCTTTTTTCAATGGTGGAGATGACGGGAGTCGAACTGCATCCGATGATATAATCCTCCGCTTTTCCGATTCATATCCCCGCATTTTAAGCCCGTCTGCACGCATCTTTCTCTTGTATTTGTGTTCTGAAAACGCAGTGTTGTTTCAAAAAGTGGGTTAAAAAGTGGGTTATTGATCCTCCACCTTCTCCAGCGTGTAATAGTCATATCCCGCCTGCTGCATCAGGAATTCGCGCTGGGTCGGAGTGAAGTCAAACCGCGGATCATTGAGCAGCTGCCGGAGATTCTTCGCTTTCGTCCCCGCGATGCTGTTCCCGGCTTCATTTTTATCCGCTTTGACCTCTTTCGCCAGATCCTTCCACTCTTCAAACTGGTCATAGCTGATTCCTTGCTTTTTCGCCTCCTCCCATTCCTGCGTCCAGCTGACACTTTTGCTTTTGTATCCATCCGCTGCATATTCCTTTCCTGTCGGCAGAGCATAGGGTCCGAAAAGGCCCGCCTGCAGGTATGTTCCAAGGCTCTGATCCTCGATGGGGAAGCGCAGGATCTCCTCGCCGTCATTGTTGAGTCCATAGACGCCGCCCTGAGCCACCGCGCTGATTCCCTCCACAGCCTTTTTCAGCTGGCCTCCGCCAAACGGCGGCAACAGATAGTAGAACGGTTTTGCAAGTTCTTTTCCGATCGTCGAAGCTGCCTTGTTTGATGCCATTTCACCGCTTATCAGCCCGGCCGTCGCCGAGCTGAGAGAGCCGATGTCTGGCAGCGCGCTGCTGATCGGTACACGGCCGCCGCCGAGCAGCCCGCCGACAAACGGCAGCTCCTCCGCCACTCCTTCGCCCAGTGTCGCGACCGCCTGCCCAAGTCCTTTTTTCTGCGTCGTGAAATCCGGGTTATCACCCTTTACCATGTCGGATCCTGCCTCCATCAAATTCGGCAGCTGATATCCTGTGAGATCTCCGACTGTCTCGTTGGCCAAACCGATCACATCCAGAGCCGGCCGCCGGCCGATGAAATACTCATAGATATCATTGTAGAGGTAGGCCCCTACAAAGTATTTCAGCAGCGCCAGCGCGATGGACTTTACCGCCTCATCTTTTTTGGCCTGCGGCAGATCTTTGAGCAGATAGCGCAGCTGGTTGTTGACCTCCACCTGATACATGGTGAAGATCCTTGTCACCGGATTTTTCCTGTTGAAGTAGGTCGGCAGTGCGCCTTTGCTCCGATCGGCCATGATCGATGCTGCAAAGCTGTCGGCGTTGTCCATCGCCAGCTCCGGCGTCATCCCCGCTTTGATGTTTTCATAATACTTGCCCCGGGTGACCACATTCGCGGTGAACATATCAATCCACTCCATCGGCTTACTCAGCTTGGAGCTGATCTTTCTCTGCAGCGTCTGGCTCAGAGGATCGCTTCCCTGCCGATTTGTCAGGAAAGTGCTGCCTTCCACGAATCCGTCGTCCTTGAACCAGCTTTTTGCGGTCTCCTTCGCCGCCTTGACCAGATTGCCCACCGACACCTCTGCGCTGGCCTGCGTGATGGGGATGAAGTTCGTCAGCCAGCTGCCGGGATTGACGGCCACCATATTCGCAGCGACCTTGTTTTCCAGATCACTCATCACCTGATAGACCGCCCGCCCGGTATCGCTCTCAACCGTGCGGTCGTGCAGGCTCTTTTTGCCCGCCAGCATGTTCGTGTACTCGGTGAGCTCCTGCGCCAGTTTGGACAGATGCCCCCGGCTGCTGCGGGTATACTCCGCGAGGATCTCCTCCTTCATGCTGTCGGTCAGCTCATCGCTGTTCTCGATCTTCCTGACCTGCTCCCTGATCCCCGCATCGCTGTACCTCGACCGGATCGCAG
>CALXIJ010000011.1 GCA_944388335.1 uncultured Pygmaiobacter sp. | reverse complement strand
GGGGGTACGGGTGGGCCTGCGTCTTGGCCACGCAGTAGTCCTACCTGCCGTAGAGCAGGTTGTCCCGGAGGGAAAAATTCTCCTCGAGGTGCCAGCCGAGCGGCCGGCCGGAGTAGGCCAGCAGGGTGGGGACCACCTCTCCCGCCCCCGCCGCGGCACAGAGCCGGGCAAAGGTGGCGGGCATGTCGTTGAAGTAGCTGTGGCTGTTGCCGACAAATAAAATCCGCATCGGGTTCTCCTTTCATCCCCGCCGGCGCAGCCGGCCGAGCAGCCGCCGCGCCGTCTCGAGCAGCGGCATCAGGTTGAAGAGGGCGACGCCGGCGCAGAGCAGCCCGCACCAGAGCGGCCAGAGCGGCACCTCGGCGAGCATCAGGCCGATCTCGCCGGCGATCAGCACCATCGTGACCGTCATCCGCGCCGGGGCGAGGTCCATCCGGATGTACCGGCGGGTGCCGACCGCCCGGATGACAAAGACGAGCAAATAGCTCGCGAAGGTCGCAAAGGCGGCGCCGTTGGGCCCAAAGCCGGGGATCAGCAGCCAGTTCATGAGGAGGTTTGACCCCGCGCCGATCAGCATGGTGACAAAGCTCTGGCCCGAGCGCATCTCGACCATATAGATGCTGCCGAGGAAGGTGACAAAGCAGCTGAAGACGGTCGCCACCACCAGCAGCGGGATGTACCGCCAGGCCTCGTTGAAGGCGGAGTCCCCCGAGAGGGTGAGCACCATCATGATCGGCTTTGCGAAGAGGATCAGCCCGGCCGCGACCAGGAACATCAGGCTCTGGTAGCTCTGGAAGACCCGGCTGAAGAATTTTGCTCTCCCCGGCTTGCCCCGGCCGCCGTCGGTCACCGCCGACAGCTGCCAGGCCTCGGTGAAGAGGGTGGAGAAGAGCATGATGACGTTCGGGACCTTGTAGGCCGCGACATACAGCCCGTTGGCCTCGCTGCCGATCATCGCGGTGATGAACATGTGGTCGGAGGTGTTGGTGATCCACCAGAACATGCTGGTCGGGATCAGCGGGGCGGCGTACCGCAGCATCTGGCGCAGCAGCCCGCCGTCGAAGTGGGAGGGCCGGATGTACCGGTGCAGCCGCGCGACGGTGAAGAGGAAGATCGCCGAGCAGCAGTCGGCCGCCGCCGTCGCGAGGACATAGCCGTTGATCCCCCAGTCGAAGACGGCGATGAAGAGGATGATGAAGAAGAGGTAGAGGCAGGTGTTGAGCACCCCGTCCACCGCGTAGAGCCGGATATACTGTTTTGCCCGCACGAACTGGCTGCAGAGGTTGCGCAGCACGCTCATGATGACATAGGCGTAGAGCAGCGGGACATACCCCGACATGCCGGGGATCCGGCCGACCAGCGGCCAGCAGAGAAAGAAGATCGCGATGCCGCAGCACTCGGCCAGCAGACCGCCGGTGAAGACCGCCGCCTTGTCAAAGGCCCTGTCCAGCCCGTACCGGATGATGGCGTTCGCCACCCCGACCGAGACGACCGGCAGCAGCAGCTGGGCGTATTTGGTGATGAGATCCGCGTCCCCGAACTCGCCCAGGCCGAACATCCGGGTGAAGAAGGGCATCAGCAGAAAGGAGAGGATCTTGCTCGAGAAGGAGCTGATCGCGAACAGCAGGGTGTTCGAGACCAGCCGTTTGTACTTATCCAAGGGATCACCTGCGTTTTCCTGCCCCGCGGGGCGAACTTTTTTGGCTATTTGACCACAGAATCCGGATTTTTCCAATCACCTGTCCGCAGCAGCGCGCGGCGGGCGCGGTTGTCCGGCATCATCCGGTCGAGCGCCGCGTGGAAGGCCGCCCCGTGGTCGGGGTAGCGCAGGTGGAGGAACTCGTGGAGGATCACATACTCCACCGCCGCGGCGGGGGCGGCGGCGAGCCGCCGGTTGAGGGTGATCTCCCGCCTTGCCGGCCGGCAGCAGCCCCACATCGAGCGCAGCGTCTTGAGCCGGATCTTCGGCATCCCGCCGAAGAGGGGGGCATACTTTTCGAGATAGGGGGCGAAGACCGCCCGGCAGACCTCGTCGGAGGGCGGCTCGGGCAGCGGGGGCGGCGCCTTCGCCCGCGCCCGCTCGATCCAGCCCGCCCGGCCGGCGACAAAGGCGTCGATCTCGGCGAGGGGCACCCTGCGGGGGGCGCTGACCGCGACGCTGCCGTCCGCCCGCAGCCGCAGGTTGAGGTTCTTCACCTTTTTATAGGTCAGTTCATACGCGATCCCACCGGCCCGGCGCAGCATCCGTCCACCCCCGTTTCTCCCCCATTATACCCGCCCGGCCCGGGTTTCGCAAACCCCTTCACTGTAATTTCACACCCCGGTTATACAAGAGGTAATTTCTTTGTCGGTTTCGCCAGTATTCCTCTTTTCGGGGGGGCAATTTTCTCCCCGTCGTCGTCTTGACGGACAAGATATTGTGCATTATACTGTTAATGCAACATAAATATTGTATAGTTTCCGCGGAGGTGGCAGTATGCCCCCGCGGGAATTTTTTCGGGAGGAGCAGAGCGGATGACCAAGGTAAAGACCATCGTCAAGCGGGACGGGCGGACCGTTCTCTACGATGAGACCAAGATCGCGGCGGCGGTGCTCAAGGCGCTGGCGGCCAGCGGCAACGAGGACCCCGCGGCGGCGGCACGGATCGCAAATGCGGTGGGGGACCAGCTGTCGGTCGGCGGGGAGGAGAGCTCCCCGACCATCGAGCAGATTCAGGACACGGTGGAGAAGGAGCTGATGCGGGAGGGGTATGCCGACGCCGCAAAGCGGTACATCCTCTACCGGGAGAACCGGACCCGGATCCGGGACGGCAAGACCTCCCTGATGCGGGCGATCGACGAGATCACCAACGTCGACGCGCGGCTGAGCGACATGAAGCGGGACAACGCGAACATCGACGGCAACACCGC
>CALXIJ010000010.1 GCA_944388335.1 uncultured Pygmaiobacter sp. | reverse complement strand
AGCGGTTTTTCTGGGCTCTATTCTAACACACCGGCAGGGCTTTTTCCACCGTTTTCCCTTTTTTTATCCGTCCTCCGCCCGGCCCGCAGCGGCCGGCATCGGGCCGGGTCAGCCCTCCGCCCGCTGCTCTTTCAGCCGCTCCATCCACTCCACCCGCGCAAACCGGCTCTCGTATCCGCCCGCGGTCACCCGCTGCCCCTCCTCGGTGTAGAGCTCGGTCTGATCCGACGCCACCGGCACACAGAGCGGCGGGAAGAGGACGCAGAACCAGTCTTTCCCCGCCGCGTCGCCGATCCGCACCTGCACCGCGTCATACCGCCCGGCCGGCAGGGTCAGCCCGCTCTCGGGATAGCGGGTGGTATCGAAATACCGCTCGACCAGCGCCACCTCCACCGGGTCATCACAGCCGGCGGCCCGCAGGGTCTCCTCGGCGATCTGTCTGATCTGCGAGAGCCTGCCGCTCAGCTGCCGCTCGGCCTGCTGCTTGTCCTGCGCCCCGTCAAAGAGATCCCCTGCCTGCGCGAGGATCGCGTCCCGCACCTCCAGCTTGAGCGCCTGATCGGCCTCGCTGTCTGAATTGGCCAGAATATGCAGCCGCAGCGTGTCCTGCCGGATCGCCCCGCAGACCGCCGCGAAGCTGGAGAAGGAACAGGTCAGCACAATCGCCAGCACCAGCCCCCATGCAATCGAGATTCTCCACCGCTTTTGGTTTCTTTCCATGGTTCAACACGCCTTTCGCCTCCCCGCCGCTCGCGGCGGGTTTCTTGTTTCGAAAGGGAGTATGACCCCATTTCTGGAAAAATATGCAGTTTTATTTGCAGTTTTTTCCTCTGCGGAGCGGCGCGGCCCGATGCCCGTGCGGCAGAAAAGAGCGCCCCGGCCAAAATAAGGGCGGGGCGCAAAGGCGCAGGGCGCCTAAAAGCCAAGATTTTCAACCGTTTGAGCATCCGGCACCGGTCATCTGCGGACCGCGGGAGAGAAGGGTCACAGCCAGCGCTTGCGGACCATCAGCAGCACGGCGGCGGCGGTGCTGACCACCCCGATCCCCAGCACGATCCAGAAGCCGAGGGGGTTGCTCTCAAACGGCAGCGGGACGTTGGTCCCCCACAGGCCGAACACGATGGTCGGCACCGTCAGCACAATCGTCAGCGCAGCGAGCAGCTTCATGACGATATTCAGGTTGTTCGAGATGACCGAGGCAAAGGCGTCCATCGTGCCGCTGAGGATGTCCCGGTAGATGTTGCTCATCTCGATGGCCTGCTTGTTCTCGATGATGACATCCTCCAGCAGCTCGGTGTCCTCGGGGTAATTCTTGACAAAATCCAGCCGCAGCATCTTCTCCAGCACGATCTCGTTGCTCTTGAGGGCGGTGGAGAAGTAGACAAGGCTCTTTTCCAGACCCAGCATCTGGATCAGCTCCTTGTTCTTCATACTGATGTGCAGCTCGTTCTCGACCCGGGTGCTGTTCTTATCCACCTGACGCAGATAGAACAGAAAGAGGGTCGCGTTGCGGTAGAGCAGCTGCAGGGTCATCCGGTTCTTCTTGCGGGTGTTCAGCCCCTTGACCAGCCCCTCGGTGAAGGCGCGGGGCAGCGCCACCTCCTTGAGGCAGACGGTGACGATGTTCTCCTCGGTCAGGATGATGCCGAAGGGCAGCGTGTTATAGACAAAGTTCGGCCCCTGCGTCTCGACGGTGGGGGTGTCCACCAGCACCAGCGTGTTGCCGTCCTCCACCTCCAAGCGGCTTCGCTCCTCCTCGTCGAGGGCGGCCATCAGAAAATCGCGGTCGATCGAGAGCGCGCTGGAGACCCGTCCGATCTCCTCCGGGGTGGGGTCGCACAGATGCACCCAGGTCCCCGGCAGGATCTTCTCCTGCTCGGACAGGGCGCCGTTGGACGGATTGGTCATGTAGATATCAATCATTTTACACCTGCTTTCCCGGCAAAACAGGCGTTCTCAGGGGCGCACGGCGTCCGCGGGAACACCGGCTGTGCCGGCGTTATCGTTGCAACTTCGGGGTTTAGGGTCGCCTTCCACGGACGTTTCACACTCCTTTTCCTGAGGGGATAAAATACCGCAAAAAATGGCGCAGACAGAAGCTGCCGCGCCATTTCCGCGTAACCATTCTTAGTTTATGTCACGGGCTGAGGATTTGTCAAGAACAATCCTGCTCCCCACCGCAATTTTCCTCTTTTTCTCCCCTGCCCACCTCGGCGGGCGGCGGCAGCGCGCGCAGCCAGTACAGCCGGCCGGAAAAGTCCGGCATCAGCCGCACCGCGTCGTTGTATCCGGTGCCGGTGAACGCCTGCTGCAGGTTGACCCCCGCCCGCATCAGCAGATCGCCGTACGCGGTGTACCGCTCCTCCTCACAGGGCATCATATAGAACTCGCTGGCGGTGTGCATCAGGATCCCCTCGGTGTTGACCCGCACCGGCAGGATCTGGTTGATCAGGCTGCCGAAGGTCTTGATGTTGATCGCCTCCCGGCGCACCTGCATCTCATAGAGCCGGTCGGGGTCAAGTCCGCACAGCCGCAGCGGCGGCTTTGCACTGTTCGGGACCATCAGGCCCATCAGCTCCCCCACCACCGCCTCGCTCCTGTCGGGCGAGACGACCATCCACTGGGTCTCCCGCCCGGTCAGTCCCCGGGTGTCGCCGGGACCAAACGGGCTTTTCAGCCGGTAGAATGTCCCCTGCTGGAGCAGCCTGCGGTGGGCCTTGTACCAGGCAATCTGCTCCCGGATGACCTTCTTCTCCGCCGGGGAGGCGACGGTGAGATCCAGCTCGTACCCCAGCACCCCGAAGGCCGCGACGTCAAACCGCCCCTCCAGCGGGGACTGGCGGGCCGCCTGATGGTTCGGGCTGGCCGAGACATGGGCCGCCATCACACAGGGCGGATAGCCGTAGCTGGTGCCGGTCTGGATCAGCTGCCGCTGGTAGGCGTCGGTGTCGTCGCTGGTCCAGATCTGGGGCATATAGCAGAGCACCCCGAGGTCGAACCGGTTGCCCCCCGAGGCGCAGCCCTCGAACAGCACCTCGGGACAGGCGGCGGTGATCCGGGCGAAGAGATCATAGACCCCTTGTGTAAACCGGTAGCCGAACCGCCCCTGCGCGTCGAGGGCGGGGGAATAGCAGTCCGAGAGGTGCCGGTTCATGTCCCATTTGACATATTTAATGTTGGCGCTGCGGATGGTGGCGACCACCTGCTCGACGATATAGTCCCGCACCTCGGCCCGGCAGAGATCCAGCACCAGCTGGTTGCGCCCCTCGCTCGGCTCGACGCCGGGGACCGCCACCGCCCAGTCGTGATGGGCGCGGTAGAGGTCGGAGTCCCGGTTGACCATCTCGGGCTCCATCCAGAGGCCGAACTCCATCCCCAGCGCGTTGATCTTCTCGGCGAGGCCGGCAAGGCCGCCGGGCAGCTTCTTGCGGTTGACCGTGTAATCCCCCAGCCCCGCGCGGTCGCTGTCCCGCGCGCCGAACCAGCCGTCGTCCAGCACAAAGAGCTCGACCCCGACCGCCGCCGCCTGTCTTGCCAGCCGCAGCAGCCGCCGCTCGTTGAAATCGTGGTAGGTCGCCTCCCAGTTGTTGAGCACCACCGGCCGCTCGGCCTCGGCAAAGGCGGGGGGCAGGATATGGCCCTTGATAAACCGGTGCATATTCTGGCTCATCCCGTTCTTGCCCGCGTCGGAGCAGGTCAGCACCCCCCACGGGGCGTCAAACCGCTCGCCGGGGCGAAGCGGCCAGCTGAAGCCGTCGCTCTGCACCCCCTCCATCAGCCGGACAAAGCCCATCGTCGACAGCTCCGCCGAGCCCTCAAAGCTGCCGGAATAGATCAGGTTGCAGCCGTAGCAGCGGCCAAAAAACTCCCCCGCGCCGTCCTCGCAGAGGAAGAAGAAGGGGTTGGTCTTGTTCGAAGAGGTGCCGCTCCGGCTGCCGAAGGTGACCGCGCCCGGGCCGAGACGGTGCTCGGTGACCATCCGCTCCCGCGCCCATGCGCCGTCGAGGGTGGTCAGGGTCCAGCCGCTGCCGGGCAGATCGAGCTGAAAGCTCAGCGCCCGCAGGAGGGTGAGGGGCGCCGCGGTTTCATTCTTCACCCGCACCGTGCGCAGGATGACGTCGGCCTCCTCAAACACCCCGTAGACCAGCTCGACGGTCAGCCCCCGCCGGTCGGCAAGGGTCACGATCAGACAGCCGTCCGCCCCGTGGGGGCCGGGCAGCCCCTCGAGCTGGGGCAGCGCGCCGGCGAGGGTGTACCCCTGATAGGTCAGGTCGGCGGTGAAGCCCTCGGCGCTCTCCACCGACAGCATCCCCCGCCGGAAATCCCCCTTTCCCATCGGGGCGCACTCCAGCGGGCGGCTGTCCAGCGCGAGGGTGCCGAGCGCAGGCCGGTAAAACACCTCACTGCCGTATCCCGCCGCCGTCTTGGCCCGCAGCGGCGCGGGATCCGCGAGGGTAATGCGGGGGCCGTAATACAGCTGCTGCAGCAGCCCGTCCTTTGCCTCAAACAGATAGCTGGTGTGGGCGGTGTCCAGCTGGAACACCCCATCGGTGACCTTAATCATCCCCGCGCCTCCTTCCGAGCGTTTCAAAAGCGCTGATTTTGCCGAAATCCCGTGCAAAACCAGCCCAAATTTCAGTTCAATTATACACCCGCGGCAGGTGGTAAAACAACCGCCGTTGTGTTATACTATATGATTATACGGGACAAGCCGGCCTGCGGGAAAATGCAGGTTTGCGGTCCCAAGCACCCGGCCGCTGCGGCCGGCGCAAAGGGGACGACTGAATTTGGAACTGTTACGACCGTCACAGTACGGCGAGGTGGAGGCCTTTGTCAGCCACCACCCCTCCGGTTGTTTTATGCAGAGCCCCGCGTGGGCCAAGGTCAAACCGAACTGGAAGCACGAGATCGTGGTCAGCCGCGCGCAGGACGGGCGGCTGCGCGGCAGCATGAGCATCCTCATCATGCCGATGGGCCCCGGCGCGCTGATGTATGCGCCCCGCGGCCCGGTCTGTGATTACGGCGACCGCGAGACGATCGCCGACCTGCTCGCGGGGGCGAAGGAGGTGGCGAAGAAGTACCACGCCCACATCCTGAAGATGGACCCCTATATTCTGGAGGGGGACACCGAGCACATCGAGGTGTTCCGCGCGCTGGGCTGCGACTTCACCCCGGATGCCGGGTTCAAGGACACCATCCAGCCCCGCTACAACTACATGCTGCCCTACATCGGCGGCATGAGCGAGGAGCAGCTGCTGGCCGGTTTTGCGCGGGAGACGCGGTACTACATCCGCTATCCCGAAAAGCACGGGGTCACCTGCCGCTTTGGGGAGGACTGCCTCGACGATTTCTACAAGGTCTATTCCGAGACCGGCAAGCGGCAGGGCTTTTCGATCCGGCCCAAGGAGTATCTGGCCGGCTTTTTGAAGGCGTTCCCCGCCCATGCGCGAATGTATATGTGCTATGCGCCCGACGGGCGGCCGATCTGCGGCGGCCTCTCGGTCAACTACGCCGGCAAGACCGCCCACGTCTACGGCTGCTCGAGCGACGAGCACGAGCTGCGCAAGCTGCGCGCGACCTATCTGCTGCAGTGGGAGATGATGCGCTGGGCGCTCTCCACCGGCTGCCGGATCTATGATATGCAGGGGGTTGCCATCCGGCCGGAGGACAGCCCGCAGCTGTACAATGTGCTGGGCTTCAAACAGAACTTCACCGGCGAGATCGTGACCACCGCCGGGGAATTCCGGGTGGTCTACAACGCCGCGGTCAACGCCGCGATGGACGCCGCGCTGCGGCTGCGCAGCAAGCTGCACCATCGCTGAGCGCCGATTTGGTTTCACATCTTTGCGGGCCGGATGCCCGTCAGTATTAAGAGGGGGAGTATTCATGCAGGAAAGAAAGAAATTCTACATCACCACGCCGATCTACTATCCGTCGGACAAGCTGCACATCGGCCACAGCTACACCACCGTGGCCTGCGACGCGCTGGCCCGCTACAAGCGGCTGCAGGGCTATGACGTGATGTTCCTGACCGGTACCGATGAGCACGGGCAGAAGATTCAGGACAAGGCCGCCGAAAAGGGGGTCACCCCGAAGCAGTATGTCGACGAGATCGTCTCCGGCATCAAGGACCTGTGGAAGCTGATGGACATCAGCTATGACCGGTTTATCCGCACCACCGACGACTACCACGTCACCGCCGTGCAGAAGATCTTCCGCAAGCTGTACGAGAAAGGCGACATCTACAAGGGCGTCTACAAGGGCCATTACTGCAAGCCCTGCGAGAGCTTCTGGACCGACAGCCAGCTGGTCGACGGCAAGTGCCCCGACTGCGGGCGGGAGGTCTACGAGGCCGAGGAGGAGGCCTACTTCTTCAAGATCAGCAAGTACGCCGACCGGCTGCTCCAGTACTACGCCGACCACCCCGACTTCATCCAGCCCGAGACCCGCAAAAACGAGATGATCGCCTTTATCGGTCAGGGCCTGCAGGACACCTGCGTCTCCCGCACCAGCGTCAAGTGGGGCATCCCGGTGGACTTCGACCCCAAGCACACCATCTATGTCTGGATCGATGCGCTCTCCAACTACATCACCGCGCTGGGCTGGGGCAATGACAAGTACAACGACTATGACCGCTTCTGGCCCGCCGACATCCACATGGTCGGCAAGGAGATTCTGCGGTTCCACACCATCATCTGGCCCGCGATGCTGATGGCGCTGGATCTGCCCCTGCCCAAGAAGGTGTTCGGCCATGGCTGGGTGCTGATCGACGGCGGCAAGATGAGCAAATCCAAGGGCAACATCGTCGACCCCGTTGTCCTCTGCGACCGGTACGGGGTGGATGCGATCCGCTACTTCCTGCTGCGGGAGATCCCCTTCGGCAACGACGGCGTCTTCACCAACGAGTCGCTGATCAACCGGATCAACACCGATCTGGCCAACGATCTGGGCAACCTGCTCAGCCGCACCACCGCGATGGTCAAGAAGTATTTCGGCGGCGCGCTGCCCGCCGAGCGGGAGGCCGATCCGCTGGATGACGAGCTGCGCACCCTCTGCGTCGAGCTGCCCGGCAAGGTGACCGACTGCATGGACAAGCTGCTGCTGCCGCAGGCGCTGATGGAGATCTTCAAGCCGATCCAGCGCGCGAACAAGTACATCGACGAGACCGCCCCCTGGGTGCTGGCCAAGGATGAGAGCAAGAAGGCGCGGCTCGCCGCGGTGCTGGCAAACCTCTGCGAGGTGCTGCGGTATGCCGCCGTGCTGCTGACCCCCTTCCTGCCGACCACCGGCCCGAAGATCGCCGATCAGCTGGGCCTGAGCGAGGCGCAGCGCAGCTTTGACGCGCTGGGCGAGTTTGACGCGCTGGAGGGCGGCCATCTGATCCCCGGCGGGGACCCGCTGTTCCCCCGGATCGATGTGGCCAAGGAGCTGGCCGCCCTCAAGGCGGATCACGACGCCCGCGTCGCCGCAGCAGCGGCAGCGGCGGCCGCCGCTGCCCCCGCCGCCGAGGAGGAGGCGCCGGCCGAGCCGATCGAGCACGAAGCGGAGATCGACTTTGACGGCTTTGCCAAGGTCGAGATGCGGGTCGCGCAGGTACGCAGCTGCGAGCGGATGAAGGAGTCCCGAAAGCTGCTCAAGATGACCGTCTTTGACGGCGAGCGGGAGCGCACCATCCTCTCCGGCATCGCCAAATGGTATGCGCCGGAGGACCTCATCGGCAAGAAGGTCGGCATCGTCGTGAACCTCGCCGCCCGGCCGATGATGAACGGCAAATACCTGTCCGAGGGGATGATCCTCGCGGCCGACACCGGCGACGGCGGCGCTGCGGTCTCCTTCTTCCCCGACGAGGTCAAGGCGGGCAGCCGGATCCACTGATCTCCTTTCAATCTGCAAAAATGCGGACGGGCAGCGCGCGGGCTCTGCCGCCGCCCGGTTTAAAAAAAGAAAG
>CALXIJ010000009.1 GCA_944388335.1 uncultured Pygmaiobacter sp. | reverse complement strand
TGGCACCTGTAACCATCTTAGGGGCCGTTCTCGTTTTACTTCTTGTTTGTTGTCCAAGTGGCTATACTTTATTGTAATTTCTGACGGCCCATTATACCACAACAAGAAACGTCAGGGAACTACAACTACTCAGTACAACGGCAACTGTTCCGTTGTATTATACCACAACAAGAAACGTCAGGGAACTACAACCATTTCCCAGGAAGATCTGCAAACGCTGACATTATACCACAACAAGAAACGTCAGGGAACTACAACTCTGTCATCAAGCACGACGAATTTGGCGATATTATACCACAACAAGAAACGTCAGGGAACTACAACTGATTACGCTTCTGAACGCTGAACGCTTCCGCAAACTGGTGGACAAGTACACGGATATTACGGAGCTGACGCCGGAACTGGTGCGGGAGTTTGTTGAACGCATCGAGGTGCATGAACGCTCCGGGCGGTACAAGAAAAAGCACTACACCCAGCAGGTCGATATTTACTTCAATTTCATCGGCCAGGCATGACAAAGCGGCCCCAGAATGCCGTAACATCCTGGGGCCATGCGTAGAACCAAAAACATCCTTATCAGGGCGGACCGATCCGCTCTCCTGTTTTTTTCTGGGTGAAAGAAGGTTATTTCTTATCCGCAACCATCCGTTTTGCCGCCTTGTAGATGTCGCCGCAGCCGAGGGTGATGACCAGATCCCCTTCCTTGGCGTTCTTCTTCACATAATCGACTACCCCGTCAAACCCGGGATACCAGACGCTGCCCGGGATCAGGGCGGCGAGATCGGCGGTGTAGATGTTGAAGTTGTCGTTGGTCTCCCGGCTGCCCATGATCTCGGTCATGACCACCTGATCGGCGATCTGGAGAACCTCGGCAAATTCCTTGAGCAGCATCTTGGTGCGGGAGTAGGTGAAGGGCTGAAAGACCGCGATCACCCGCGCAAATCCCATCTGCTTTGCCGCCGAGAGGGTGGCTTTCAGCTCGGTGGGGTGGTGGGCGTAGTCGTCCGCCACCACCGCGCCCGAGGCGGTGTGCCCGAGGATCTCAAACCGCCGCCCGGTGCCGGTAAAGGCGGTGATCCCCGCTGCGGCCTCCTCGGCGGTGCAGCCCGCGAGGGTCGCGGCGATAAAGGCGGCCAGCGAGTTGAGCACATTGTGCCGCCCGGGCACCGAGAGGGCGATGTCGGCAAGCTTCTCGCCGCCGTGCCAGACCTCATAGCCGTAAAAGGCAGGGCGCAGCATTCGGATGTTGCGGGCGGTGTAGTCGCAGCCGTCCCCCTCGCCGAAGGTGACCATCTCCTTGTCCAGACCCGCCAGCGCCTGCTGGGTGTTGGCGTCGTCCCCGTTGGCAATGACCCGCTTTTTGGTCAGCTCGGCAAAGCGGCGAAAGGCCGCTTTGAGGTTCTCCATCGTCTTGAAGAAGTCCAGATGGTCGGCGTCGATGTTCAGCACAATACTGGTGTAGGGGGCGAGGTGGAGAAAGGTGTTCGAGAACTCGCAGCTCTCCACCACGATATTGTCCCCGGTGCCGGACTTGCCGTAGCCGTGGATCAGCGGCAGCTTGCCGCCGATGACCGCCGCGGGATCCTTGCCGGCCATCTCGAGGATCTGGGTGATCATGCCGGTGGTTGTGGTCTTGCCGTGGGTGCCGGAGACGCAGATCGAGTGGGGATACATCCGCTGGACATAGCCCAGCATGACGCTGCGCTCGACACAGGGGATCCCCAGCTCCTTGGCATGCGCGATCTCGGGATTGCCCGGCAGGATCGCCGCGGTGTAGACCAGCAGCTGGGCACCCTCGACATTCTCGGCCGCATGGGGGATTTTGACCTCGATCCCCATCGCCCGCTCGTAGTTGATAATATCCCCCTCGTTCACATCGCTGCCGGTGATGGTGTAGCCGGCGGCATGGAGGATCTGCACAATCGGGAACATCCCGCTGCCGCCGATCCCGACAAAGTGCAGCCGCTTGATCTGCTTCATGAAAGCCGCATCCAACTGTTCCAAAATATTCTCCCCGCTTTCGCTTGGCAATTTCTCCTGATCGTCCATCCTATATGAGCTATATGAGCGCCGCTTGCCGCTGATGCGGCAGAGCGGCGGGTAAGCGTATATATTATAGTATCTTTTGGGGCGGATGAAAACACCCCACAGCAAAAAAACGGCCCGGATTCCCTCAAAGAGAAAATCCGGAGCCGCTCTTTTTTGTCGCTGTGGGTTATTCCGCCGTCAGATAGGCGTGTGCCTCAGCCAGACGGTCGGGGATCTCGATGTGCTGCGGACACTGGGAGACGCACTTCTTGCAGCGCACGCAGGAGGTCTGGCGGCTCTTCTCCGCCATCCGCCCGTAGGCCGCCTTTGCGGAGGCCTCGGCGTCATAGATCGCCGCGTTGTTGCGGATCCGGAAGATGCCGGGGATGTCCACCCCCATCGGGCAGGGCATGCAGTAGCGGCAGCCGGTGCAGGGCACGACGGTGCGGGTGCGGTAGAGCTCGGACGCCGCGGCGATGGCGGCCTTCTCCTCCTCATTGAGCGGGCGCAGGCTGTCAAAGGTGTCAAGGTTGTCCTCCACCTGTTCCATCGAGCTCATGCCCGAGAGCACCACCCCGACGCCGGGCAGCTCGCTGACCCACCGCAGCGCCCAGGAGGCGGCGCTCCAATCCGGATGCAGCGCGGTGAACCGGTCCATGATCTCCCGGGGCGGATTGGCGAGGTTGCCGCCTTTGACCGGCTCCATCACCGAGACGGTCATCCCGCGGGAGACCGCCAGCTCACACCCGCGCAGCCCGGCCTCGTCGTGGACGTCCATATAGTTGAGCTGCAGCTGGCAGAAATCCCAGTCGCAGGCGGTGACGATCCGCTCGAACGCGGAAAATTCATCGTGGAAGGAGAAGCCCAGATGGCGGATCTTGCCCTCCGCCTTGAGCTTCTGCACCGTCTCGAGGACGTTGTTCTTCAGCACGTTGTCCCACCGCTCGGCGCTCAGCGCATGCAGCAGGTAGAAGTCAAAATACTCGACCCCCAGCTTTTCCAGCTGCTCGTTGAAGAGCCGCATGGTGTCCTCCGGCTTTTCAATGAGAAAGACCGGCAGCTTGGTCGCGAGCAAGACCTTGTCGCGGGGCTTGCCCGCCAGCCAGCGGCCGACCACCCGCTCGCTCTCCCCGTTGTGATAGGGGTATGCGGTGTCGTAGTAGGTCACCCCGCGCTCCCATGCGCGGTCGAGCATCTTCCGGGTCAGCGGCTCGTCGATGGTGCCGTCCGGATTTGTCGGGAAGCGCATACAGCCAAAGCCCAGTGCGCTGACCTTCACCCCGGCATGATTGCGATACTCCATAAAACCATCCCTTCCTTTTTTCATCCCCGCCCGTCGATCCCAAAAGCGGCGCGGGCCCTTTGTCTGGTTTCAGTATAATATTTTTTTTAAAAGGGCACAAGAGCTGAAAAAAGAAGGGAAAAAACGCCGGAACAAATCCGCCCAAAAGGTCATAGGATAACCCAGAATCCCGCCCGACAGGGATTTTTTTGGGAGGACACAGAAGCGGGGCGGGGAGGGGAGGAATCTTTTTTGCGGCAGACGAGTTTTGCGGTGATCGGCAGTGATGCCCGCCAGCGCGCGGCGGCGGCATACCTTGCCCGGCTGGGCTACCCGGTCGGCGGGGAGGAGGAAGCGCCCGGTGCGGGGGCGGTTCTTTTTCCCGCGCCGTGTTCCGACCCGGAGCTGCTGTGCCGATATGCACCGCGCTGCGGGGGAATCGCATTTGTGGGCGCGCCCTCCGAGGCGGTGAGAGAAAAGGCGGCCGAAAGGAAGATCCGGCTGGTGGATTACTTCGCGGACGATGCGCTGGCCGCCCTCAACGCCATCCCGACCTGCGAGGGGGCGATCGGGATCCTGCTGAGCCGGCGGGAGCGGGTGCTCTGGAATAGCCGGGTGCTGGTGGTGGGCTTTGGCCGGATCGGCAAGCTGCTCGCCCAGCGGCTTGCGGGCTTTGGCGCCTTGGTCACGGTGGCGGCACGGCGGCCTGCCCAGCGCGCCCTCGCTGCGGCGCTGGGATACCGGGTACAATCGACCGAGTCACTGGAGGAGACCGCGCCGGGGTTTGAGATCCTCGTCAACACCGCGCCGGCGATGCTGGTCGACCAAAAGGTGATCGGCCGGCTGCCGCGGGATGCCTTTGTGTTGGATCTCGCCTCCGCCCCCGGCGGGGTGGATCTCGCTGCTGCCGCCGCCGCAGGGGTTGAGGCGATGCGCGCGCCGGGATTGCCGGCCGCCGCGGCGCCCCAGACGGCGGGGCGGTTTGTGGTCCAGACGGTTTTGCGTATGATGGAGGAGATGGAGCAAGATGAGTGACAAGACGATTCTTTACGGGCTGTGCGGGAGTTTTTGCAGTTTTGAGAAGAGCATCCGCGCGCTGAAGGAACTGGTGCGCAGGGGAATGGATGTGATCCCGGCGATGTCCTTTCACGCGGGCGGGATGGACACCCGCTTTGGCACGGCGGAGAGCTTCCGCGCCCGGCTGCGGGAGATCACCGGCCATGAGATCATCGACACGATCGAGGCGGCGGAGCCGATCGGGCCAAAACACCTTTGCGACCTTGTGGTGATCTCCCCCTGTACCGGCAACACGCTGGCAAAGCTGGCGCTGGGGATCACCGACACCCCGATCACGATGGCCTGCAAGAGTCATCTGCGCTGCGGGCGGCCGGTGCTGCTGGCGCTGGCATCCAACGACGGCCTCGCGGCCAGCGCGCCGAATCTCGGCCGGCTGCTGAATACCAAGAACTACTATTTCGTCCCGATGGCGCAGGACGACTGGCTGAAAAAACCGACCTCGCTGGTCGCGGACTTCGACCAGCTGCCCGACGCGGTGGAGCTGGCGCTGCGGGGCAAACAGATCCAGCCGATCTTCTTTTGAAAAAAGCCGCTTGTCAAAAATGCGGCGGAGTGGTACTCTTATTAAGATAAGAAGACGAAATAGGAAGAGGCCGGGCGCCTTGCGCCCGGTTTTTTCTTGAAAGAGAGCGGAAGAACAGTGCAAAAACGGATCGTTATCGTGGGCGGGGGCGCAGCGGGAATGCTCGCGGCGGGCACCGCGGCGCGGCGGGGGCTGCAGGTCACGGTGGTGGAACACGCCGGGCGCACCTGCAAAAAGATCCTCGTCACCGGCAAGGGGCGCTGCAACGTCACCAATGACTGCGAGGCGGACGAGGTGCTCAAAAACGTCCGCGCCAACCCCAAATTCCTCTTCTCCGCGATGCGCGCTTTCTCCCCGGCGGACACGATGGCGCTGTTTGAATCGCTGGGGGTGCCGCTCAAGACCGAGCGGGGCCGCAGGGTGTTCCCGGTCAGCGACCGGGCAGCGGATATCGCCGATGCCCTTGCCCGGTACGCAGAGGGATGCCGGGTGCTCTATGCCGAGGCGCAGCGGATCGAGACCGCAGACGGCGCGGTGCGCGGGGTGCGGCTTGCGGATGGGCGGCTGCTCGAGGCCGACGGCGTGATCCTCGCCACCGGCGGGCTGTCCTATCCCGGCACCGGCTCGACCGGGGACGGCTACCGGATGGCTGAGGAGCTGGGACACACCATCGTGCCGCCCACCGCCAGCCTCGTGGCGCTGACCGTCGGCGGCAGCGCGCGGGAGGAGTGCCGCGCGATGATGGGCCTCTCGCTGCGAAACGTGCGGCTGACCCTGTTTGAGGGGGAAAAGCGGCTTTACACCGAGCAGGGGGAGAGGCTCTTTACCCATTTCGGCATCTCGGGCCCGCTGGTTCTTTCGGCCAGCGCCTACCTGCGGGGCAGGGGCGGCCCGGCGCGGGTGGAGATCGATCTCAAGCCGGCGCTGGACGACCAGACCCTCTATCACCGGGTGGGACGGGATTTCGAGAAGCTCGCGGGCAAAGCGGCATCCAACAGCCTTGGCGGGCTGCTGCCCTCCGGCATGATCCCGGTGATGCTGGCCCGCTGGGGGATCGACCCGGACAAGCGGGTCAATCAGATCACCCGGGAGGAGCGCCAAAAGCTGGTCGGGCTGCTCAAGTGCTTTGCGCTGCCGATTGCCGGCAAGGATGACATCCGCCGGGCGGTGGTCACCGCGGGCGGGGTGTCGGTGCGGCAGGTCGATCCCAAGACGATGGAATCCAAGCTGGTCCGCGGGCTCTACTTTGCGGGAGAGCTGCTGGACCTCGACGCCTACACCGGCGGGTACAACCTACAGATCGCCTTTGCGACCGGCCACGCGGCCGGCAGCTATATTTTGCGAGAAAAAGAATAAGTGAGGGGACATGAAGATGATCCAGATCGCGATTGACGGCCCGTCCGGCGCGGGCAAGAGCTCTCTGGCCCGGCGGCTGGCGGGGGAGCTGGGCTTTCTCTATGTGGACACCGGGGCGCTCTACCGCGCCATCGGGCTGTATATGATGCGGGCAGGGGTCGAGATGACCGACCCTGCGCAGGTGCTGCCGCAGCTGAAAAAGCTGCAGCTGGAACTGCGGTATATCGACGGCGCGCAGCACGTTTTCCTCAATGGGGAGGACGTCTCGGAGGAGATCCGCCGCGAGCCGGTCTCGATGGCAGCCAGCAAGGTCTCGGCCCATCAGGGAGTGCGGGATTTCCTGACCGAGACCCAGCGGGAGATCGCCCGCAAGAACAATGTCCTGATGGACGGGCGGGACATCGGCACCGTCATCCTGCCCGACGCACAGATCAAGATCTTCCTGACCGCGAGCGCGGAGGAGCGCGCCCGCCGGCGCACCCTTGAGCTGCAGCAGAAGGGGCAGAAGGTGGACTACGAGGAGGTCCTCGAGGACATCCGCCGCCGGGATTATGACGACAGCCATCGCGCCGCCGCGCCGCTGCGTCAGGCGGAGGATGCGGTGCTGGTGGACACCACCGGGGACGATTTTGAGACCGTTTTTCAGAAGCTCTGCGCGCTGATCCGGGGGAGGCTGGCCTGATGCACCTGTTTTATTATCTGTGCTATATCGGCGCGTCGGTGCTCTTCCGGATCCCCTACCGGATCCGGATCGTCGGCCGGGAGAACCTGCCCAAGGGGCGGGGATATGTGCTCTGCCCCAACCATCTGTCCGCGATCGATCCGGTGTTTGTCGTGCTGGCGCGGGGATGGGGGCGCCCGATGTGGGTGATGGGCAAGGAGGAGCTCTTTTGCAACCCGTTTCTGCGCTGGTTTTTCCGCCATGTCGGGGTGTTCCCGGTGGAGCGGGGCAAGGGAGACCGCACCGTGCTGAACAACGCGATCGAATCGGTGCGCTCCGGCCGTTCGATGCTGATCTTCCCCGAGGGGACCCGCAATAAGAAGGGCACCGGGCTGCTGCCGCTCAAGAGCGGCGCCTTTGTGGTGGCGCAGAATGCCGGCGCCGACATCGTGCCCTGCCGTGTGCTCTACCGCGGTGGAAAGCAGCACCCGTTCTGCACCGTGACGGTGGCCTTCGGCGAGCCGATCCCGATCGAGTCGCTGCAGCTGGGCGGCGAGCATGCCGCCAGCCGTCTGCGGGCCGCCAAGGGAGTGCTGGCCGAGCATCTGGAAAAGCTGTATGAGGAGAATAAGGCGTATGGCTGAGCGCCAAAGGAGGAAGAAGATGCAGATCATCAAGGCAAAGACCGCGGGGTTCTGCTTCGGGGTTGACCGCGCGGTGCATATGACCGAGCAGCTGGCCGAGGAGGGGCACAGGGTTGCGACCCTCGGCCCTCTGATCCACAATCCCCAGTGCGTCGCCTCCCTTGCGGCCCGCGGGGTCATCACCATCGATCGGCCGCAGGAACTGCCGGCGGGGTATGAGGTGGTGATCCGCAGCCATGGGGTTGCGGGGTCGGTCTATGACGAGCTGCAGAAGATGGGGGCAACCGTCCACGACGCCACCTGTCCCTTTGTGGCGAAGATTCAGCGCATCGCCCAGCAGGCGGGAAAAGAGGGGGCGCTGCTGCTGATTGCCGGGGACAAGGACCACCCCGAGGTGCGGGGCATCGTCGGCCATGCGACCGGAGAGGTGCTGGTTTTTAAAGATCTTGCGCAGCTTGAACAGATTTCTACCCCTGAAAATTGCCAGAAAAAGGCATTTGTTGTGGCTCAAACGACATTTGAAGTTACAAAATGGTTAGAAAGTACAAAGTTTATAAAAAAAGTCTATACAAGCCCGCGAATTTTTGATACAATATGTAGTGCAACATGGGCGAGGCAGCAGGAGGCGGAGGAATTGGCCGGCCAATGTGACCTGATGGTGGTCATCGGCGGGCGGGGTTCCTCCAATACCCAGAAGCTGGTCCGTGTGGCGGACAGGCACTGCAGAACCCTTGCAATCGAAACCGCGGCGGAGCTCTCTCCAAAGGATTTCGAGGGGGTCAGATGTGTCGGCGTCACGGCGGGAGCTTCTACGCCGTCGTCTATAATCGAGGAGGTACTTAACAAGATGAGCGAGGTAGTACAGAACGAAGAGATGAGCTTTGAGGAGATGATTGAGCAGTCCTTGAAGCCGATCTTCAACGGCAAGGTCGTGACCGGTGTTGTCACCGCGGTTTCGCCCAGCGAGATCACAGTGGATATCGGCACCAAGCAGACAGGCTTTGTCGCAGCGTCCGAGTGGTCTGACGATCCCACCGTTAAGCTGGAAGATGCGGTGAAGAAAGGGGACGAGCTGGAACTCGTAGTCATCAAAGTTAATGACCAAGAAGGCACCGTCGCCCTTTCCAAGAAGCGCTTTGAGGCCAAGGCCGGTCAGGCCGAGGTCGAGAAGGCCGCCGAGGAAGGCACCGTGCTGGAGGCCACTGTGGCCGAGCAGGTCAAGGGCGGTCTGGTCGCCTATGTCAAGGGCGTCAAGGTCTTTATCCCCGCCTCTCAGGCGTCGCTGCGCCGCGGCGAGGATCTGGCTCCGCTGGTCAAGCAGAAGGTTTCGATCAAGATCATCGAGTGCAGCGGCCGGCGTGTGATCGGCTCCATCCGTGCCGTTCTGGCCGAGGAGCTGGAGGCCAAGAAGGAGGCCTTCTGGGCTTCCGCCGAGGAGGGCCGCCACTATCAGGGCACCGTCAAGAACCTGACCGATTACGGCGCGTTTGTCGACATCGGCGGGGTGGACGGTCTGGTCCATATCTCCGAGCTGTCCTGGGATCGGATCAAGCATCCCAGCGAGGTCGTCAAGGTCGGCGATGTGATCGACGTCTACATCAAGAGCCTCGACCGCGAGAACGGCAAGGTTTCTCTGGGTTACAAGAAGCCGGAGGACAACCCCTGGGAGCGTCTGCGCACCGAGTATCCTCTGGGCACCGTGTTTACCGCGCCGGTGGTTTCGATCACAAAGTTCGGCGCCTTTGTGCGGGTGCTGCCGGGCATTGACGGTCTGGTTCATATCAGCGAGATCTCGAACGAGCGTGTCGAGAAGGTCAGCGATGTGCTGAAGGTCGGCGACGAGGTCAAGGTCAAGCTGATCGAGGCGGATTTTGAGAAGCATCGTGTCGGCCTGTCGATGAAGGCCGTGCTGAATGACGCCGCCGAGAGCGAGGACGCCGAGTAATTTATGCACAGATCCCGACCTTTTGCGGTCGGAAGTAGATATGAGCATGAAAAACGGGCAGGTCATACGATCTGCCCGTTTTTTTCACAATTTGCCGCGTGGCTTCGCCGTGCGGCCCAGTGCAGAAAGGAAGTGTGCGGGACGGTGGCTGCAAAGGCAGAACGGACCAAAGAGGAATTGTTCGAAAATTACTCCATTCCCCGGGCGGTGGCAATCCTGTCGGTGCCGACGATGCTCAGTTCGCTGGTGATGGTGCTGTACAGTCTGGCCGACACCTATTTTGTCGGGATGCTCAATGACCCGGTGCAGACGGCGGCGGTGACGCTGGCCTCCCCCGTGCTGCTGGCCTTCAATGCAATCAACAACCTGTTCGGCGTCGGCAGCTCCAGCATGATGAGCCGCGCGATGGGGCGCAAGGATCTGCAGACGGTGCGCCGCAGTTCCACCCTCGGCTTTTGGGGCGCGCTGCTGTGCGGGGTGCTCTTCTCGATCCTCTGCACCCTGCTGCGCAATCCGCTGCTGGGCCTGCTCGGCGCGACGGCCGAGACGGCTGCCCCCACCAACGCCTATCTGAACTGGACGGTGACCCTCGGCGCGACACCCGCGATCCTCAACGTTGTAATGGCCTACATGATCCGCTCGGAAGGCGCCGCCCTGCACGCCAGCATCGGCACGATGAGCGGCTGCTTTTTGAACATCATCCTCGACCCGATCTTCATCCTGCCCTGGGGCTTCGGGATGAAGGCGGCCGGCGCCGCGCTGGCGACCTTTTTGTCCAACTGCGTGGCACTGGGATATTTTCTGGTCTATCTCTGGGTCCGGCGGAAAAAGACCTGCGTCAACATCTCCCCGCGGGAGCTCCGGCTTGACGGGGTGGTGCTGCGGGGGATCTTCGGGGTCGGGGTGCCCGCTTCGATCCAGAATCTGCTCAACGTCACCAGCAGCACTGTGATGAACAACCTCGCCGCCGCCTACGGTGCGCAGGCGCTGGCGGCAATGGGCATCTGCACCAAGGTCAATATGGTCCCGCTCTATGTCGTGCTCGGCCTTTCACAGGGCATCATGCCGCTGATCAGCTACAACTACGCCAGCGGCAACATCCCGCGGATGAAAAAAGTGTATTTCTTCGCCCTACGCGCCGGGCTGATCGGATTGGTCGCGGCCAGTATCTTCTTCTATTTCGGGGCGGATTTCATCGTCGAGATGTTCATTGAGAATGAGCAGACCGTCGCCTATGGCATCCGGTTTTTGCGCGGATTCTGCCTTGGCCTGCCGCTGCTCTGCATGGATTTTCTGGCGGTCGGCGCCTTTCAGGCAACCGGAATGGGCGGCAAGGCGCTCGCCTTCGCGATCACCCGCAAACTGCTGCTGGAGCTGCCGCTGCTCTATCTGCTCAATAGCCTGATGCCGCTCTACGGCATCCCCTATGCCCAGCCCACAACCGAGCTGGTGCTCGGCATCACCGCCTGCATTGTGATCTTCCGCTTCTTTAAGAAGGCGGAGATGGAGGCCAAGGCGAAAAATGCCGGCTGATCTGCCCGCAGAAGGCGGATCGGAATGACAGATTGGAACGATTCTTGAGAGAAAAAAGCACCGATCTTCCGTGAGGAAGATCGGTGCTTTTTTCTCGTGCAGTATCCCGGCACTGACGCGGCGCTGGGTGAAGATGGGTCTTCAGAGGGTGACGCAGGTTCCGAGCTGTTCGGCCTCGGCCTTGCGAAAGACCAGCGCCGCCGCGGCGAGATCCTCCACCGAGATGCCGACCGATTCAAAAAGGGTGATCTCGGTATCGCTCTGCCGGCCGGGCAGTCGGCCGAGAAGGACCTCGCCGATCTCCCCGGCGACCTGTTCAGGGGAGAAGACCCCCTCCCGCACCGGCAGGACGAGATCGCCGCTGCCGCCGAGTGCGGCCTCCCGCTGGTCGACGAAGACCCGGCTCCGGGTGACGGCGCGGCTGTCCAGTTCCCGCGCGAAGGGGGCGCAGGCGCCCACCGCATTGAGATGCGCGCCTTCCCGCAGCCAATCCCCCTGCAAGATCGGCTCGCGTGCCTGCGTGACGGTGCAGACGATCATCGCCTGTTCGACCGCCTCCTTGGGGTCTGCGCAGGGGATCGCCTTGATCCCGAAGGTCTGCGCGGCCCAGCGGCAGCAGTCCTCCGCGCGGGCAGGGGTGCGGTTCCAGACATAAACCGTCCGGATCGGACGCACCCGGGCAATCGCGTCGATGTGCAGCCGGCCGATCCGCCCCGCGCCGAGGATGGCCAGAGAATCCGCGTCCGGCCTTGCCAGCAGATCGGTGGCGGCGGCGCTGGTCGCTGCGGTGCGCACCGCGGTGATCTCCTCGGCGTCCACAATGGCGGCCAGCGCACCGGTGGTGCTGTCAAACAGCGGGATAATCCCCTGACTGGTGCCGGCTTTCCCCGCGGCGGGGCCGGGAAAGACGATCACCTTGGCGCCGCAGAGCCCCAGCGCGCTGTCCGCGCCTCCCATCACCGCGAATGTGTTCTCCTCCGGCTGGGGCAGCATCTGCCGCTGCAGCATCGCGGCGCTGCCCGAGGAGACGCCGCGCAGCGCCTTTCGCATCGCGCCGATGGTGTCCTCCATCGTCAGCAGCCGGCGCACCTCGGCGCCGCAGAGAATCCGTGTCTGCATCATATCCATCCCTTTCCTCCTGAAATTGTATAAGCGATATTTCCTCTTCATTATAAGAAAAACGGTCGGTATCGGCAAGGAGAAAACACTGCCTGCCGCTTTGAATGAGAGGAGGGCCGGAGAGGAGAAAATGCGCATTCCCCCGGATCTTCGCGGGAGAAGGGGATTAAATGCGGTTCTTTTTGCCAATCCTTTCCGCATAGAATAAAAGCGAGGTGGAGTGATTTGGAACTGACAGCGATACTGACCGGACGAAAAGCGGGTGAAAAACAGAACCGCACAGCTGAGGATGAGGCGTTTATCCAGCGCTACGGATCCGCAGACACGGTGGGCCAGCTGCGGGAATGCGAGTACCTATTGCGGAAAAACGAGATGCTCTTCAACATGGAATCGGAAGAGGATCTGATCGACTGCCGGATCTTTGAGCGGGAGGCACTGCTGGCGCGGTATCAATATCTTCTGCGCCGCGCGCGGGCCGAACGCGCCGCTGCGGCCGCAGCGCCCCAGCCGGAGCGCAGAACGGCGGCGGACCGGCTGCGGGAGGTATTCCGCCGCAGTCCGGCAGAGGGGTGACAAAAAAACAGGGCGTTTCGGCCATCAGACGGTGCGCTTTGGCCTGCCCGAAAGGGATTTGACGCTGTCTCTGAGGAGGGTGCGTTCGGAGGGGGCCGGGGCGGACAGGGAAGAACAACGGGACAAATCGTGCCCTGAAAAAGGGCGTGCGAAACAGAGAGACCGTCCCGGACAAAAAGCGGTCCAAAAGAAAGATGAGCTCCCGCGATGCTGATCGGAAGGCCTTGTCATGAGACCGGACAGAGCGAGGGAGAGAAAAGGCAGGGTGGTGAAAAAGAATGGAACCATATCAGCTGGGACTGTTTCTCGGTGCGGCGGCGCTGCTGAGCGTGTCGGCCGCCGCGGTGCGCACCAAGCGGCCGCTGCGCACCAGTATGCTCTCGGCGTTCTGCGGCGTTGCGGGCCTCGGTGCGGTGAATCTGCTGTCCGGCTCTACCGGGGTGTCGATCGCCCTCAACTACGCCACCGCGCTGGTGTCGGTGGTGCTGGGGCTGCCGGGGGTGATTGCGCTGCTGCTTTTGCGGGGAATATTTTTGATCTGAGCGCAAAAAAGAGAGACCGCCTTTCCCAGAGGAAAAGCGGTCTCTCGCTCTTTATTTTCAGCGACCAGCCCGTAAGCCGGGTTCTGTATTAAACGACGATCTATCTTGTCCCCGCGTCGCCGCGGGACTCACGCCACCTCCTGAAAGCACGCGGGGCGCGTATTGCTTTCCTATCGGGTGTTGCTTCTGGCAGGGTTTACATAGCCGATGCGTCGCCGCACCGCTGGTGAGCTCTTACCTCGCCTTTCCATCCTTACCGCCCAAAGGGCGGCGGTTTCTTTCTGTTGCACTTTCCCTGAGGTCGCCCTCGGCTGCCGTTAGCAGCTGCCATTCCCCTGTGAAGCCCGGACTTTCCTCACAGCGCGGAGGTAAACGACCGCGCTGCGCCGCCGTATGGACTGCTCGCATGAAAACATGGTCAAAGGCCGGCTGTCAATCGGTCAGCGGATTGCCGCCCGCGTCGGTGCTGATCTGGCCGCAGAGGATCAAAATCCCCTCGATCAGACCCCAGATGGAACTGGGAATGCCGCAGCAGAGCACGAACAGGATCACCTGACCGACCCCTTTTTCGTTATAGCCGAGATAGAAGTTGTGAATGCCCAGCCCGCCCAGAAAGATGCCCAGCAGTCCGGCGACCAGCCGGCTCTTGCGGGGCGGCATTCCCGGGTCGGGCGGCGCAGCGCGATCCAGCCGCGCGCCGCAGTGGACGCAGAACGCCGCGTCCGGCTGTGTGGGCTGGCCGCACTGCGGGCAGAAGCCCCGGCCGGAACCTGCCGGCGTGCCGCAGTAGCGGCAGACCCGATCTTGATCCCCAAGCGGCCGGCCGCAGGATTTACAGTACATCGGCGCCCCCTCCTTTGCGTCTGAACTCTGCTCTGTAGACGCCGGCAAAGGGCGCCGGCGGACACAGAAATACAAAGACAGTATACCACAGATCCCGGCTGGGGGCAAGTTCGCGGTGGGAGACGCTGGAATAAAATTCAAAAAATTAGCGCACAGTGGTTGCACACAAGGACATTTGACCGTATAATAAAGACATTCATCATCTGCACCGGCCCGATGTTGGAGTATGACGGCTGTCCGGGCAGAGTATTTTTTAGGAGGGGAAGCAATGTTCAAAAACGCATATCTGGAGAAGGTCTATGCCGAGGTTGCCGCGCGCAGCGCCGGGGAACCGGAGTTCCTGCAGGCGGTGCGGGAGGTGCTCGAGTCGCTGGAGACGGTGGTGGAACGCCGTCCCGAGCTGGAGCAGTGGGGCATCCTTGAGCGGCTGTGTGAGCCGGAGCGGTTTGTTCAGTTCCGGGTCTCCTGGGTGGACGATCAGGGCAAGGTGCGGGTCAACCGGGGCTACCGCTGCCAGTTTAATTCCGCCATCGGCCCCTACAAGGGCGGGCTGCGGCTGCACCCCAGCGTCAACGCCTCGGTCATCAAGTTCCTCGGCTTTGAGCAGACCTTCAAGAACAGCCTGACCGGACTGCCGATGGGCGGCGGCAAGGGTGGCAGCGATTTCGACCCCAAGGGCAAATCGGACGGGGAGATCATGCGGTTCTGCCAGAGCTTCATGACCGAGCTGTACCGCCATATCGGCCAGTTCACCGACGTGCCGGCCGGCGATATCGGGGTCGGCGGCCGGGAGATCGGCTATCTCTTCGGCCAGTACAAGCGAATCACCGGCGAGTACAGCGGCGTGCTGACCGGCAAGGGGCTGAGCTACGGCGGAAGCCTCGCCCGCACGCAGGCCACCGGCTACGGCCTGTGCTATCTGGTGCAGGAGATGCTGCGCTGCATGAAGCAGGACAGCTTTGAGGGGAAGACCACCGTTATCTCGGGCAGCGGCAATGTCGCGATCTATGCCTGCGAGAAGGCGCAGACGCTGGGAGCCAAGGTGGTCGCGATGAGCGATTCTAACGGCTACATCTACGACAAGGACGGCATCAAGCTGGATGTTGTCAAGCAGATCAAGGAGGTTCGCCGCGGCCGGATTCGGGAGTATCTGGACGAGGTGCCCACCGCCGAGTATCACGAGGGCTGCCGCGGCATCTGGACCATCCCCTGCGACATCGCGATGCCCTGCGCCACCCAGAACGAGCTGGACGAGGAGAGCGCCAAGATCCTGATCAAGAACGGGGTGCAGGCGGTCGGCGAGGGCGCGAATATGCCCAGCACCCTTGAGGCGACAAAGGCATTTCAGGAGGCGGGGGTCCTCTTTGCGCCCGCAAAGGCGGCCAACGCAGGCGGCGTTGCGACCAGCGGCCTCGAGATGAGCCAGAACAGCCTGCGGCTCTCGTGGACCTTCGAGGAGGTCGACGCCCGGCTCAAGGAGATCATGGTCGGCATCTTCCACAACGCCTATGACGCAAGCAAGGAATGCGGCTGCGAGGGCAACCTCGTCGTCGGCGCGAATGTGGCCGGCTTCCTCAAGGTGGCGGATGCCATGCTCGCACAGGGCGTGGCCTATTGATCCTCCGCCCGGTGGCGGCATCGCCAAAAGTATGATATAATATCATCCGTGTGCGCGGCAGCTCTGGCCGGCACACGGATTTTTTTGTCTGCGGTTTGAACACAGAGGGGAGGGGCGGCAGTTGACGCTGCGGTTTGTGGTCGGCGAGGCATGGCAGGGCCGGCGGCTGTCGGACTTTCTGCGCGCGCAGGGGCTGACCGGCGGACTGATCCGATCTGTAAAATACCTGCCGGGCGGGATCAGGGCGGACGGCGAGACGGCCCACACCGACCTGCGGCTGCAACCGGGCCAGCAGATCGAGGTGACCCTGCCGCCCGAGCCGGAAACGAGTGTGCCGGCGGAGCCGATCCCGCTGAGGATCCTGTATGAGGACGATTTTGCGGTGGTGCTCGACAAGCCGGCGGGGATCCTCGTCCATCCCAGCGCGCCGGGCAGCCGCGGCACGCTGGCCGGCGGATGGCGGTATCTGATGGAACAGCGGGGAACGCCCTGCCCATTTCGCCCGGTGAACCGGATCGACAAGAATACCTCCGGTCTGGTGCTGGCGGCAAAGAACGGCTTTGCCGCGCCGCTGCTGGCTGCGCGGTTTCAGAAGGTCTACCGTGCAGTGGCCGAGGGAATCCTGCCGCCGGGCGAAGGGAGAATCGATCTGCCGATCCTCCGGGCGGAGGGCAGTATCATCTGTCGGCGGACCGGGGCAGAGGGCAAGCCCAGCCGCACCGACTACCGGGTGCTGGCGTCAGCCGGCGGACACACCCTGCTGCGGGCGGTGCCGGTGACCGGGCGCACCCACCAGATCCGGGTGCATTTTGCGGCGATCGGCCACCCGCTGGCGGGGGACGATCTCTACGGCGGCAGCCGCGCACTGATCGGCCGGCAGGCGCTCCACGCGGAGGAGATCACCTTTCAAAGCCCCTTCGCGCCCCGCCCGGTGAGGGTGTGCGCGCCGCTGCCGGAGGATTTCAGAGCGCTGCTTGATGCTGCCGGAATCCCAGATCTTGCGTTGGAATAGAGTAGGACAAAATGACGAATACAATCCAAAAAAGATGAAAAAAAGATGAAAAGGGTTACAAAAAGATTGCAGAAGGCGTCTTGCTGCGTATAATAAAATTGTTGGGGTATGGCCTTTGGCCGCCCCTTTTGGTGCACCTGCGGGCGCGCCGGGAAGAGAAAAAATGGAGGTGTACAAGCTGAGCGGGATGGAACACACGGTCCCCGCACCGCAGGCGGGCGGTTGGAATAGCCCCTTGCGGCGGCGACTATTTCGGCTGAGAACCTTTTTGGGTGAATTGTTTTATCGGATCGGCAGCGCGGCGGAGTATCAGGTGGTATTGGCCGGCCGGGCGCTGCGGGATGCCGGCGGCTTTCTGGCGCGGTGTGCAAAGCTGCTGCTGGGCCCGACGGTGCAGGCCGGGGCTGCGGCGCTGCGCGGCGCAGGGGAGGACCTCGCGGCGCCGGTGCGCCGGGTGCGCAGCGGTGCGGGCCATATCCGGCAGGCGATGGCGGCCGAGCGGGAGAACGGCGCCGGCGCAATGCTGGCCGCCGCAGTGCGGTATCTTGCAAGTGGGGTGCGCCGGTACGGGTATCTGGGCAAGAATCTGCTGTATTACCTGCTGCCGCTGGGCGCGGGGGCGGTCTTTGTCTTTACCGTCGCCCATGTGCTGGGCAGCCAGTTTGCCCTCGCGGTGGAGTACCGCGGCAAGGTTGTGGGATATGTCGATCAGGCCTCGGTCTATGAGGAGGCCGCCCAGATCGTCCAGAACCAGCTGGTCTATACCGGGCACGATCAGGAGTGGACGATGAATGCCGATTTCACCATGACAGTGGCGAACGGCGAGCAGCTCTCGAACAGCCAGATGCTGGTGGATGCAATCCTGCGCAGTTCCGGCGCCGAGATCACCGAGGCGGTGGGGCTGTATGTCAACGGGCAGTTCTACGGTGCGACGACGATGGGGGATCAGCTGGAGGCGGCGATCGAGGCGATCAAGCAGCCGTACCGGGAGCAGTACCCCGGCGCGGAGATCGGTTTTGTCGAGGATCTCGAGCTGCGCCACGGGGTCTATCTGACCGAGAGCATCCGCAGCTATCAGGATCTGGAGAGCCTGCTGCATCAGGAGGTGCAGGGCCAGCGCAGCTACACGGTACAGGATGGGGACACCCCCTATGACATCGCGGGGCGCAATGATGTCACCCTCGCGGATCTCTACGCGCTCAACCCGCAGCTGGACAACGGCAACTATATGATGCCGGGCATGGAGCTGGTGATCGGGCAGGCGGTGCCCTTCCTGCAGGTCAAGGCGGTGGTCACGACCGTTGAGCGGGAGCCGATCGCCTACGAGACCGAGACCGAATACACCACCGATCTCGCCTTCGGGGTGCAGCGCACCCTGCAGCAGGGGGTCGAGGGGCAGAAGGACGTCACCTATGAGACCACCTATGTCGGCGGTCAGGTGGAGTCCAAGGTGCAGGTCGGAGAGCCGACGGTCATCAGCGAGCCGGTCAATGAGGTCGTCCAGATGGGCGTCTACCTCAGCTCGGACGGCACCGTCATCAAGCCGGGCAACGGGATTATGATGTTCCCGATCGGCGCGGGCTACAAGGGCATGAGCCGCGGATACAGCGGCCCGCTGCTGCCCGCCCACAACGGGCTGGACCTGCGCGGGTATGTCGGGACCCCGATCTATGCGGCCCAGAGCGGTGTGGTGGTCAAGGCGGTGCGCAGCTACAGCGGCTACGGCATCCATGTCGAGATCGACCACGGCGGCGGCATCCACACCCTCTATGGCCACTGCAGCGGCCTTGCGGTCACCACCGGTCAGGTGGTGAATCAGGGCGATCTGATCGCCTATGTCGGTTCCACCGGCTGGTCCACCGGCCCGCACTGCCACTTTGAGGTCATCGTCAACGGGGTGCGCAGAGACCCGATGAATTATTTAGGTTGATGACAGGCTGGGCTTTTCAGAGAGCAGGGGAGACGCTGCAAAGCGGGGCGAAAGGATGAAAGTTTTGTTAAAGCCTTGCCCCGAGGGTCGAAAAAGGGTATAATTAAAAACCGAAAAGAGCAAAAACGGCGGGCTGCGGCCCGGTCCTGCGGGGCCGGCTGCGCCCGCTGCTGTTTAGAAGGAATGATTCTTCGGGTGCTCTGCACCCGGATGAAAGGAGATGAAGGAGATGGCGCAAAACACGGCGGCGGTTTCCCCGCTGCTGCGGCAGGCAAAGGGCCGGCTGGGCCAGCTCTTTTATCAGGTTGGGGAGTCGGCGGAGTATGCGGCGATCCGGTTTGGACGCGGTGTGCGGGAGAGCGGGCGTTTTGCCGCCCGGCTGCTCGGCCTGCTGCTGCGCCCGATCGGCGCGTCGATCGTCCGCGCTTTGCGAGAGGCGGCGGAGGACCTCACCGCCCCGGTGCGGCGGCTGCGCAGCGGCTTCGCCCATATCCGGCAGGCGATGGCGGCCGAGAGGCAAAACGGCGCCGGCGCAATGCTGGCAGCGGCGGGACGCTATCTCGTCAGCGGGGTGCGGGCGTACGGGTATCTGGGCAAAAATCTGCTCTACTACCTGCTGCCGCTGGGCGCGGGCGCGGTGTTTGTGCTGACCGTCTTTGTCACCCTCAATCAGAACTTTGCATTGGCGGTCAACTGCAACGGGAACCTGATCGGCTATGTCTCGCAGGAATCGGTCTACGAGGACGCGGCCCGGATGGTGGAGGGACAGATTATCTACACCGGCAGCGAGGAGAAGTGGAACCTTGAGCCGAGCTTTACCATCACCACCGCGTCGCAGCAGCAGATGTCCGACAGCCAGACACTGGTCAATGAGATCCTGACCAATTCCGGCGCGGAGATCACACAGGCGACCGGGCTGTATGTCGACGACCAGTTCTACGGCGCCACCACCGATGAGGAGGCACTGCAGCAGGCCATCGATGCGATCAAGGCGCCCTATGCCGAGCAGTACCCCGACGCCGAGATTCAGTTTGTGCAGAATGTGCAGCTGCGCTCCGGCCTCTACCTGAACGAGAGCATCAAGCCGTACAGCGATCTGGAGGCGCTCTTTACCCAGCCGGTCGAGGGGCAGCGGACCTATGTGGTGCAGGATGGGGATACCCCGTGGAGCATTGCGCTGTCCAACAACATCACGGTGGACGAGCTGTATGCGCTGAATCCCGAACTCGACAACGGCAACTACATGGTGGTCGGGATGCAGCTGGTCATCAGCCAGTCGGTCTCCTTCCTGCAGGTGCAGGCGGTGCGCACCGAGGTCGCACAGGAGACGATTCCCTACCAGACCATCACCACCGAGGACGATGAGCTGAGCTACGGCAAGACCAAGGTCACACAGGAGGGCGTCGACGGTGTGCAGGAGGTCACCTATCAGGTCACCTACATCGACGGGCAGGAGGCCAGCCGGGTACAGGTCGGGGATCCGGTCGTGATCAGTGAGCCGGTGGACGAGCTGATATCCGAGGGCACCTTTGTCAGCACCGAGGGGATGAACCGCACGCCCTCGAGCGGCGGGATGATCTTCCCGATCGGGCCGGGCTTCACCTATCAGAGCCGCGGCTTCTACGGCGCCTATTCCCACAACGGGCTGGACCTGTGCGCCGCCCACGGCACCCCGATCTATGCGGCCCAGAGCGGTACGGTGGTCTATGCCAGCGCAACGGCGGGCGGCTACGGTATCCACGTCGAGATTGACCACGGCGGCGGAGTACATACCCTCTACGGTCACTGCAGCGCCCTCGCGGTCAGCTATGGACAGTATGTGACGCAGGGGCAGGTCATCGCCTATGTCGGCTCAACCGGCAACTCGACCGGAAATCACTGTCACTTTGAGGTCATCGTGAACGGTTCCCGGGTCAATCCGGCTCCGTACATCGGCTTCTATGGCTGATCCAGCCCCCTTTTTTCCCATTGGATCAAACAAAATCAGCAGGACACTGTGCCGGATTGTGCGCACGGTGCCCTGCTTTTTTGATTTTTGCTGTTTGATCCGGCCAATTTCGGGCATCCTGTAAGGAGAAAGAGAAAAAGGCGGCAGGCAGCAGCTCATTGTGAATATTTTCTCATGAATTTGTTACTTTTCTTCTGGGAATAAAGATGCTATAATATTACAGGTTCCGCCGACAGGGGCGGTTGCCGGCGCGTCCGGCAAAAGAAAAAAGAGAAAAAAGAGTGTACCTGCCTGAAAAGGGGAGTTTTGAATATTGAAAAAGTTTGTGATTAACGGAGGCAAGCCGCTGGTGGGAGAGGTCACCGTCAGCGGTGCGAAGAACGCCGCCGTGGCAATTCTGCCCGCAACCATCCTCGCCGGGGGAAAGTGCGTGATCGAGAACCTGCCCAACATCAGCGATGTGGCCAGTTCGGTGCAGATCCTGCACGCGATGGGCGCCGCAATTCGGATGATCAACAAGTCTACGCTGGAGGTGGATACCTCCCACATCGTCGCCACCGAGGTGCCCGCCGAGATGAGCCGGCAGATGCGGGCTTCCTACTATTTTCTGGGCGCGTTGCTGGGCCGCTTTGGCACCGGCTGTGTCGCGATGCCCGGCGGCTGTGATCTCGGCCCGCGGCCGATCGATCAGCACCTCAAAGCATTTGCCGCGCTGGGGGCGGAGTTCCGGGTCGAGTACGGCACCATCCACGTCAAGACCGACGGCCTTCGGGCAGAACATATCTTTTTTGATACCGTCTCGGTGGGGGCGACCATCAACGCGATGCTGGCCGCCGTTCGCGCCGAGGGGCTGACCATCCTCGAAAACGTCGCCAAGGAGCCGCACATCGTCGACGTCGCAAACTTCCTCAACACGATGGGGGCGGATGTGCGGGGCGCCGGCACCGACGTCATCAAGATCCGCGGGGTGCGTGAGATGCACGGCTGCACCTATTCGATCATCCCCGACCAGATTGAGGCGGGCAGCTATATGGTCGCCGCCGCGGTCACCCACGGCAACGTCCTGATCCGCAACGTCATCCCCAAGCATCTGGAGCCGATCACCGCGAAGCTGGAGCGGGCCGGCGCGACGGTGGAGGAGTACGACGACGCGGTGCGGGTTTACTGCGTCGGGGACATCGAGCCGCTGAACATCAAGACGATGCCCCATCCCGGGTTTCCGACCGATATGCAGCCGCTGATGGCGGTGCTGCTGAGTGTGGCAAAGGGCACCTCGATCATCACCGAGGGAATCTGGGACAACCGGTTCCGGTATGTCGATGAGCTGGTCCGGATGGGAGCCAATATTCAGGTGGACGGCCGCGTTGCGGTCATCGAAGGGGTGCCTGCGCTGCAGCCGGCGCCGGTGCGCGCGACCGACCTGCGGGCGGGCGCTGCGCTGGTGGTCGCCGCGCTGGCGGCAAACGGCACCTCGGAGATCGAGGACATCGGGCATATTGAGCGCGGCTATGAGGATCTTGTGGGCAAGCTGCGGGGCCTCGGCGCTGACATCAAACGGATCGAAACCCCCGAAAAGCAGCTGCAGCAGGCGCTGTGAGCACCCTTTTCGGGAAGGACAAAAGGAGCAAAGGGCTGTCTTTTCGCAAGACGGCCCTTTGTCGGTATCAGGCGGTCACAAAAACGAAAAACAGGAGCTTTACATAAGAATGGCGACCTTTCTTTCACTCTATTCCGGCTCCTCCGGCAACTGCGCGCTGGTGGGGGAGGCGGACCGGTATCTCTGCATCGACATGGGCAAGAGCTGCCGCGCCACCGTCGGCGCGATGAATCAGCTGGGCATCGACCCGGCGCAGCTGCAGGGGATCCTCATCACCCACGAGCACTCGGACCACGTCAGCGGGCTGAAGGTCTTTCTCAAAAAATACGCGGTGCCGGTCTTTGGCAGCGAGGCGACGCTGGCCTACCTTGCGGGTCACGATATGGTGCCGCCCACTGCCCGGCTCGAGGTGCTCGACGAAGGGGGCCAATCGGTGGGACAGTTCGCGGTGCACTCCTTCCACACCAGCCATGACGCGGTCGACTGCCGCGGCTATCGGATTACCGCGCCGTCGGGACACACCGCTGCGATGGCCACCGACCTCGGGCAGGTCACCGAGGAGGTGATCGAGGGGCTTTCCGGCGCGGATCTGACGGTGCTGGAGGCAAACTACGACCCGGTTCGGCTGCGGCTGGGGCCCTATCCCTATTACCTCAAGACCCGGATCGCCTCGCCCAAAGGGCATCTGAGCAATGCTGACGCGGGGGACGCGCTGGCCCGGCTGCTGGGCGAGGGGTGCGAGAAGTTCGCGCTGTGTCACCTCAGCCAGGAGAACAATACGCCCCAGCTCGCACTGCAGGCGGTCAGCGGGCGATTTCTGGCGGCGGGGGCGCTGCCGGGGCGGGACGGGCTGCTGCAGGCGCTCTCCCGCAGCGGTGTCAGCCCGAAGATTGACTTTTAAAGAGGAGGATGCGGGATGCAGCGGATCACGGTGATCTGTGTGGGAAAGCTGGGACAGGATTTTCTGCAGAAGGGATGTGCCGAATACGCAAAGCGGCTGGGAGGTTTCTGCGAGCTGAAGATCGTCGAGCTGCCCGAGGAGCTGATCCGGGAAAAATCCGCCGGGGAGGCACAGATCCGACGCGCGCTGGAGAAGGAGGGGGAGCGGATCCTCGCCGCACTGCCCAAAAACGCGGCGCCGGTTGCCCTCTGTATCGAGGGAAAACTCTGCTCCAGCGAGGAGCTGGCCGGCTTCTTGCAGGAGCAGGCGGTCTTTGGCAGAGGGGAGACGGCCTTTATCATCGGCTCCTCCCACGGGCTCGCCGATGCGGTCAAGCAGCGGGCAGTGCTGCGGCTCTCGATGAGCCGGATGACCTTCCCCCATCAGTTGGCGCGGCTGATGCTCTTCGAACAGCTCTACCGTGCGATGTCGATCAACGCGGGGGCCAAATACCACAAGTGATGCCCGGCCGGTCCTCGGCCGGACCGAAAACACCGGGCGCGCAGAAAAAAAGGAGGCGGCAGGATGAAGCGGAAGGACCGAAAACAGCCGGCACAGGGCGGCCGCCTCGCGGCGAGCCGCAGCCCGTTTGCGAATTACCTGCACAACCGCGCCCTCTCACTGCGGGAGATGGGCGCCCCGCGCGGCCGGGAGTGGCGCTCGCCGGTTGACCGGCAGGGGCTCATTGTCGACCAGGCGCTGCTCTCGGACTACCGGATGGGGGCGGTCGGCTCGGACGGCTGCGGCTGCGGGTGGATCGCCTGCTACAACGCACTGCGGCTGCTGGGCCGCCCCGAACCTGCAGCCCGGATCATCCGGGAGCTGGAGTCGGCGCTTGCGCTGCGGGGGCGCCTTGGCACCCGGGCGGTGGCATTGGTCCCCTTCTTTTTGCGGCGCGGATTCCGCATCTCGCTGAGCGGGACCCGCAGCGGGATCGACCGGCGGGCGGCAGGGGCCGGGGCGAACATCCTGTACTATCTCCGCGCGCCGCGGGCGGGAAAGCTCACCGCGCATTTTGTCGCCTTCAGCGGCAGCTGCGGCACCGACGAGGGGGGAGAGACGCTCTACCGGTTTTACAACTCCCTCACCGCGCCGCTCGGCATCCGGGATGCCTTGCCGGGGGAAAGACGCCCCGTCTGCTGTGCCGGCGGCCGGCGGGGGGATCTGCGGACCCTCTCATCGCTGCTCGCGCCGGAACACCCGGTTTTTGTGTGCGCGCTCTGCATCCATCCCCGATAGACAGTCGGAACACCTGCCGGGCGGGTCGGATTGCAGCCTGCTGCGGCGGGCTTTTGAACTGGCTTTTCGCGCGGTCAATGCTCCGGGAAGCACCGGGCCGGCGGGCAAATTTGAAAAAAAGAGAGAAGCGGCAGGAGGCGGCAGACGGATTTTTCCTGCCGCATTTTTATGAAAATGAGGAGATTGCGCTGCGCCGCCTTGCAATCCGGCCGACGGGGGATTATCATAAAACAAGAAATGCGGAGCGGGGGAATGCGGATTGTATGCGAGAATTACAAGCCTTGGCAGTCTGGCGCTCGAGGGCTTTGCGGTGACGGTGGAGGCCGACCTCTCGAGCGGGCTGCCCTCCTTTGAGCTGGTCGGGCTGCCGGACAGTGCGGTCAAGGAGGCCAAGGACCGGGTGCGCAGCGCGCTCAAGAACAGCGGTTTTTCCTATCCGGTCAGCCGGATCACCGTCAACCTCGCCCCGGCGGACATCAAAAAGACCGGCCCGGTCTATGACCTGCCGGTGCTGCTCGCAATTCTGGCCGCCTCCCGCCAGCTGCCCGCCCCGCAGCCCGATGCGGCGTTTTTGGGAGAGCTGGCGCTGGACGGCACCGTGCGCAGCATCAACGGGGTGCTGCCGATGGCGCTCGCCGCGCGGGAAAATGGGGTGCACAGCCTCTTTTTGCCCCGGGAGAACGCACCTGAGGCGGCGGTGGTCGAGGGGCTAAGGGTCTATCCGGTGGAATCGGTCGGCCAGCTCGCCGCGCATCTGCGGGGGGACGCCGCGATCCCGCCCGCCGCGCCGACCCCCTTTCTGCCGGAGGAGGGGGAACCGCTGCCGGATCTTGCCGATCTGCGGGGCCAGCCGGAGGCGCGGCGCGCGCTGGAGATCGCCGCCGCGGGCCACCACAACCTGCTTCTGATCGGGCCGCCCGGCACCGGAAAGTCGATGCTGGCCCGCCGCCTGCCCTCGATCCTGCCGCCCCTCACGCGGGAGGAGGCGATCGAGACGACCGGCATCTACTCGGTGGCGGGGCTGCTGCCGCGGGGCAGCGGGCTGATGACCCGCCGGCCCTTCCGCAGCCCGCACCACTCGGTCTCGGCAATGGGGCTCTCGGGCGGCGGCAGTGTCCCGCGGCCGGGGGAGATCAGCCTCGCCCACAACGGGGTGCTGTTTCTGGACGAGCTGCCGGAGTTCAAGCGGGATGTGCTGGAGACGCTGCGCCAGCCGATGGAGGACGGCACCGTCACCGTCAGCCGGGTCGCCGCCAGCGCGACCTATCCCTGCAATTTCATGCTGGTGGCGGCGATGAACCCCTGCCCCTGCGGGTATCTGGGGCATCCCACCCATCCCTGCAGCTGCACCCCGTCGGCGATCGAGCGGTATCTGCAGCGGATCTCGGGCCCCCTGATGGATCGGATCGATCTCCACGTGGAGGTGCCCCCGGTTGATTACGACGCGCTCAGCGGCCCGCAGGAGGGGGAGTCCAGCGCTGCGGTCTACCGGCGGGTGGCGGCGGCGCGGGAGATCCAGCAGCGCCGGTATGCCGGCAGCGGCATCCTCTGCAACGCCCGGCTGACCGCGGCCCAGCAGCGGGAGTTCTGCGCGCTGAGCCCTGCGGCCGACCGGCTGATGCGGGCCGCCTTTGACCGGATGGGGCTCTCGGCGCGGGCGTGGGGCCGGGTGCTGCGGGTCAGCCGGACGATCGCAGACCTTGCCGGCAGCGACCGGATCGAGCCGGAACACCTCAGCGAGGCGATCCAGTACCGCAGCCTCGATCGGAAAGCGCGGTATGATCTGTAAGGGGAATATATCCGGGCGGAAGAAGAGAAATGTTTCTTTACTCTTGACCGGCAAAGGGGTATAATATATTTGTATATGCGGCGTTGCTTGTGCCGCGGCCGGCCCCGCTGGGGCGGCGACAAAAATAATGTCAGGCAGGTGCATGAAATGATTATGGAAGAGTACAGCCGCTGGCTGGATCGTGCAACGGAAGACGAGGACCTGATCCCGGAGCTGCGCTCCATCGAGGGGAACGAGGAGGAGATCAAGGATCGGTTCGCCGTCAGCCTCGAGTTCGGCACGGCGGGTCTGCGGGGGGTCATCGGCGCAGGCACCAATCGGATGAATATCTACACCGTCCGGCAGGCCACACAGGGCCTTGCCAATTATCTCAAGCAGGGGACCAAGCACCCCAAGGTGGCGATCTCCTACGACAGCCGGATCAAGAGCACCCTCTTTGCCCATGCCGCGGCCGAGGTGCTGGCGGGCAACGGGGTCAAGGCGTATCTCTACCGCACCCTGATGCCCACCCCGATGCTCTCCTATGCGGTGCGCAAGCTCAAGTGCGATGCGGGCATCATGGTGACTGCCAGCCATAACCCCGCAAAGTACAACGGCTACAAGGCCTATGGCCCGGACGGCTGCCAGATGACCAGTGAGAGCGCCGATGCCGTCTATGCCGAGATCCAGAAGACCGATATCTTTGACGATGTCAAGAAGATGGAGTTTGACCGCGGACAGGAGCAGGGGATCATCGAGTATATCTCCAGCGAGGTTGTGGAGCGGTATTACACCCATGTCAAGGAGTGCAGCGTGCGCCCCGGCGTCTGCGCGGGGTCCGGCCTCAAGCTGGTTTACACCCCGCTCAACGGCACCGGCAACCTGCCGGTGCGCCGGATCCTCTCGGACATCGGCATCGAGGACATCACCGTCGTGCCCGAGCAGGAGCTGCCTGACGGCAATTTCACCACCTGCCCCTATCCCAACCCCGAGATCCGGCAGGCGCTGGAGCTGGGACTTGCACTGGCAAAAAAGACCGGCGCGGACCTGCTGCTTGCCACCGACCCCGATGCGGACCGTGTCGGCATTGCGGTCAAGGACGGCGAGGATTACCTGCTGCTGACCGGCAATGAGGTCGGCGTGCTGCTGCTGGACTATATCTGCAAGGGCCGCACCGAGGCCGGCACTATGCCCAAGGATCCGGTCTTTGTCCGCAGCATCGTCACCACCTCTCTGGCAGACGAGGTCGCAAAGACCTACGGCGTCACCCCGATTCAGGTGCTGACCGGCTTCAAGTATATCGGCGAGACCATCCTGCATCTGGAGCAGAAGGGGGAGCAGAGCCGGTTTATCTTCGGTTTCGAGGAGAGCTACGGCTATCTGGCCGGCAGCTATGTGCGGGATAAGGACGCGGTGGTCGCCAGCATGCTGATCTGCGAGATGGCGGCCTACTACACCGCGCAGGGCTCCTCCCTCAAGGCGGAACTGGACCGCATCTACAAGACCTACGGAACCTATCTGCACAAGGTCGACTCCTTTGAGTTCGACGGGCTTGCCGGGATGGAGAAGATGAAGAACCTGATGGCGAGCCTGCGGGCAGAGGCGCCCTCTGAGATCGCCGGCTACAAGGTCGTGCGGGTGGAGGACTATCTGGCAAGCGAGTCGACCGACACCGCGACCGGTGCGAAGACCGCGATCGACCTGCCCCGCTCGGATGTGCTGACCTATCATCTGGACTGCGGCGCCAGCGTGATTGTGCGCCCCTCCGGCACCGAGCCGAAGATCAAGGCCTACTACTCGACCAAGGGGGACAGCCGCGAGGCCGCCGCTGCGCTGCAGCAGAAACTGGCCGCGTCGGTCAACAAGCTGCTGGGCTTCTGATCCGTCAGGGAGAGACTGCCGTTTTGTCAAAAAAAGAGTTGCTTTTTTTGGCGCATTGTGATAAACTATTACAGCAATCGTGTATTCCGGTGTCAAAACTCCGGTGCAATCAGGTTGTGATGCTGCGTATGCCAAATAACATGCGCTAATAGTCAGAACCAGAGTGAGGTGAACGAAGATGAAGGAAGGTATCCATCCCAAGTATGTGGATTGCGTGATCACCTGCGCCTGCGGCGAGGTCATCCACACCCGTTCCACGAAACCGGAGATCCGTGTTGAGGTGTGCTCCAAGTGCCACCCCTTCTACACCGGCAAGCAGAAGCTGGTTGATTCCGGCGGACGCGTCGATCGCTTCAAGAAGCGTTTCGGCATCAAGGACTAAAATTGATAACCAAAAAGCAACCTTGCCACACCTGTGGGCAAGGTTGTTTTTTACCCGCTTTGCGGGCGGCAGCAGGAGAGGGGAGAAGCCGGATGGAGAGCTATACCACCATTGAGGGGGTGGCCCGCGCGACCATTGTGGAGAAGAAGAGCGAATTCATCGCCTCTGCCTCCTTCGCGGACAGCGAGGAGGCGGCGCTGCGCTTTTTGGAGTCGGTGCGCAGCGAGCACCGCACTGCCAACCACAATGTCTATGCCTATCTGCTGCGTCAGGACAGCCGCACCCGCTATTCCGACGACGGCGAGCCCCAAAAGACCGCCGGCTTGCCGGTGCTTGTGGTGCTGCGGCATTCCGGCCTGACCGATCTGATCGTGGTGGTCACCCGGTATTTCGGGGGGACGCTGCTGGGCACCGGCGGGCTGGTGCGCGCCTATACCGGCGCGGCGCAGGCGGCGCTGGAGCAGGCGCACCGGGTCACGGTGCAGCCCTGCGTCGATCTGCGGATCCTGCTGCCCTATCCCCTCTATGAGCAGGCCGCGCGGCTCGCTGCCGCTGCGGGAGCCAAGGTGCGGAATACCCTCTTCACCGACAAGGTGACCCTTGAGCTGACCCTGCTCGACGGCAGCCAGCAGCAGCTTCTGCACAGTCTGCGGGAGCTGTGCCGGGGCAAGCTGGAGGCGGAGGAGAGCGATCCCTACTATGCGCCGTTCTGAGCTATGGGCGACGAATGGGGGCCCTGCGCGGGAGAAAAAGAAAATTTTCACAAAAATTTTTGTGAAAAAAAGGGATTTTGTCAAAAACAGCGTATAGTATCAGTGTAGACCTTTGGCCTTGTTCTCTCTTTTTGAGGGGGGCGAGATTTGCAGCCCGGCCCGGCAAGGGTGTCCGGCCGGCTTTTCGGTGGGAGGTGGCCACAGTTGACGGTACGCGAGCGCACACAGGAGATCGAGCGGATGACCCTGTCCCCCTATGCCTGCCTTTCGGAGCAGAGTGCCGGGCGGCGCAGGGCGGAGGAGCCCTGCCCGCTGCGCAGCTGTTTCCAGCGGGATCGGGACCGGATCATCCACTGCAAGAGCTTTCGGCGGCTCAAGCAGAAGACGCAGGTCTTTCTCGCACCGGAGGGGGACCATTATCGCACCCGGCTGACCCACACGCTGGAGGTCTCCCAGATCGCCCGAACCATCTCCCGTGCGCTGCGGCTCAACGAGGACCTCACCGAGGCGATCGCGCTGGGACATGATCTGGGGCACACCCCGTTCGGCCATGCCGGAGAGCGGGTGCTCAACACCCTGTGCCCGGGCGGTTTCGCCCATTATCTGCAGAGCGTGCGGGTGGTGGAACTGCTGGAAAAATATCCCGATGGACTCAACCTCTCCAAGGAGGTGCTCAACGGGATCGCCTGCCACACCAAGGGGCCGGAGGCCTCGACGCTGGAGGGGCAGGTGGTCAAGTACGCCGACCACATCGCCTATATCAACCACGACATCGAGGATGCGGTGACCGCCGGGGTGCTGCATCAGCAGGATCTGCCGCGGGAGGCGGTGCGGGTGCTGGGGGCGACCAAGAGCCGCCGGATCACCACCCTGATCACCTCGCTGGTGGAGAACAGCGCCGATGGGGTGCTGCGGATGTCGGAGGAGGTCTATGCGCAGTACGAGGCGCTGCACAGCTTCATGTACGCCACCGTCTATGTGGACAAGCGCGCCAAGAAAGAGGAACAAAAGGTCGATAAGCTCATCGAGGAGCTCTACCGATATTATAAGGAACACCCGGGCAAGATGCCCGGCCAGTTTCAGCAGATCTACGAAGAGGAGGGGCCGGACCGCGCGGTGACCGACTATATCTCGGGAATGAGCGACGAGTTCGCGATCCGCACCTTCGAACGGCTGTTTGTCCCCCGCGGCTGGTCGCTGCAGTACTGAGGCGGGGACAATGGGAAAAAGGGGGGATGGGGTATGGCAATTTCATCGGATTATATGCAGGAGCTCTCCCAGCGGACCGACATTGTCGAGCTGGTGAGCGGGTATGTGCAGCTGCGCCGCCGCGGCCGCACCTATACCGGGCTTTGCCCCTTCCACAGTGAAAAGACCCCGTCCTTTGTGGTCTACCCCGAAAATTCCAGCTTCTACTGTTTCGGCTGTGGGGTGGGCGGGGACGCGATCACCTTTGTGCGCAAGATCAACAATCTGGACTACATAGAGGCGGTAAAACTGCTGGCTTCCCGCGCCGGGATGCCGCTGCCGGATGAGCGGGACGATGCCGGGCAGATAAAACGGCGGATTCTGGCAATGAATAAGGACGCGGCGCGCTTTTTTGCCGCCCAGCTGAACACCGAGGAGGGGCGCGCGGCCCGCGGTTACCTGCGGGGGCGGGCGCTGTCGGATGCGACGATCCGGCATTTCGGGCTGGGATATGCGCCGGGCGGCTTTCACGCCACCGGGGACTATCTGAAAAAGCTCGGCTACACCGAGGAGGAGCTGCTGGCCGGCGGCATCGTCAAGCGCAGCCAGCGGGGCGGCACCTACGATTTCTTTCACGACCGGGTCATCTTCCCGATCATCGATCTGCGAGGAAACGTCATCGCATTCGGCGGCCGGCGGATGGGGGAGGAGGGCGGCCCCAAGTACCTCAACAGCGGGGACACACCGGTCTTTAAAAAGAGCCGGAATATGTTCGCCCTCAACTTCGCAAAAAAGTCCCAGAGCAAGCGGTATATCCTCTGCGAGGGATATATGGATGCGATCGCGCTGCATCAGGCCGGTTTTGACACCGCAGTGGCCCCGCTGGGCACCGCCTTCACCCCCGAACAGGCGAAACTATTGTCGAATTACGCCGAGGAGCTGGTGCTCAGCTATGACAGCGACGAGGCGGGGCAGAAGGCGACCCGCCGTGCGATCGGGCTGCTGGCAAACGAGTCGATGAAGGTCTCGATCCTGACGGTGCAGGGGGCGAAGGATCCGGACGAATTCATCAAAAAATATGGCGCAGAGCGGTTCCAGATGCTGCTGGACGGCTGCAGCAACGCGATCGAGTATGCGCTTTCCCGGGCAAAGGCAAAGTACGATCTGACCAAACCGGACGGGCAGGTGGGCTATCTGCGGGACGCCATCGAGATCCTCTCCGGCCGGCTGACCCCGACCGAGCGGGACGTCTACGCCGGGCGGGTCGCGGAGGAGACGAACGTCGAGAAAAAAGCGGTGCAGACCCAGCTGGACGCCCGGCTGCGGGCAAAGGGCCGCAAGGCCGCAAAGGAGCGGGAGAAGGCGCTGCTGGAAGAGGGCGCGGCCTCCCAGATCAAGGTGCCCTACACGCAGGGCGGCCAGAAAGCGCTGGGGGTCGCCTTTGCCGAGCAGCAGCTGATGGCGGCGGCGCTCAAAGATCCCAAATTGCTCGAAAAAATTGCCGGTCGGGTGACGCCGGGGCAGTTTATCACCCCGGAAATGGCGCAGGTGTACGAGCTGCTGCTGCGCCGGCGGCAGGCGGGGGAGTATATCGACCTGACGCAGCTCTCGGGGGAGCTGCCGGAAAAGACGGTATCGCTGCTCTCCCGCATCCTCGCCCAGAACTACGATGTGGGCTTTACCGAACGGGATGTGGAGATGTACCTTTCCCGGATTGAGGACAGCGTACCCCGGTCGGTCGGGGCGGCGGAGATGTCGGGAGAGGAACTTGAGAGCTATCTGCGGCGGCTGCGGGACCAGCGCCGCTGAGAGAGAAAAGACCGAGGACAGGACAACAGAAAAAACCGCCATGGCGCAGATTGCGCGCGGCGGCAGGATAAAGGGGAATGCAGACTATGGCAGATAAGAAGAGCACGCTCAGAGACCTGATCGAGACCGGCAAGAAGAACGGCAAGCTGACCACCAAGGAGATCAGCGACGTGATGGAAGAAGTCGGCTTTGACGTCGATCAGGTGGAAAAGCTGTACGAGACGCTGGACGCCCACAACATCGAGGTGGTGGACGAGCCCGATCCCGAGATCGAGGAGTTCAAGCTCACCGAGGAGAACGCCGACGCCTTTGAGGGCGCTTTGGCGGCGGAGGGCGTCGCGATTGACGACCCGGTCAAGGTCTACTTAAAGGAGATCGGCCGGGTGCCGCTGCTGAGCCCGGAGGAGGAGAAGGTGCTGGCCGAGAAGATCCTCGAGGGGGATGAAAAGGCCAAGCAGCGTCTGGCTGAGGCAAACCTGCGTCTGGTTGTCTCGATCGCAAAGCGGTATGTCGGCCGCGGGATGCAGTTCCTCGACCTGATTCAGGAGGGCAACCTCGGTCTGATCAAGGCGGTGGAGAAGTTCGACCACACCAAGGGCTTCAAGTTCTCGACCTACGCGACCTGGTGGATCCGTCAGGCGATCACCCGTGCCATCGCGGATCAGGCCCGCACCATCCGGATCCCGGTTCACATGGTCGAGACGATCAACAAGGTCAAGAAGGTCTCCAGCCAGCTGCTCCACCGCAACGGCCATGAGCCGACTCCGGAGGAGATCAGCGCCGAGCTGGATATGCCGGTCGACAAGGTGCGGGAGATCATGCGGGTCGCGCAGGAGCCGGTCAGCCTCGAGACCCCGATCGGCGAGGAGGAGGACAGCCATCTGGGCGACTTCATCCCCGACGAGGATGCGCCGGTGCCGGCGGAGGCCGCCAGCCACACCCTGCTCAAGGAACAGCTGTCGGATGTCCTCAAGACCCTGACCCCGCGGGAAGAGAAGGTGCTGCGGCTGCGGTTCGGTCTGGAGGACGGCCGTCCCCGCACCCTCGAGGAGGTCGGCAAGGAGTTCAACGTCACTCGTGAGCGGATCCGCCAGATCGAGGCCAAAGCGCTGCGCAAGCTGCGCCATCCCAGCCGCTCGAAGAAGCTGAGGGATTTCCTCGACTGATTCTCGGACGCGGCTGACGGACGGGACCAAAGAAGAATAAGAGCCCCCGGTTCGGGATGCGTCTGTGCACCCTGAGCCGGGGGTCTTTGTGTCAGAAAAAGTTTTTTTGCTCACCCGCTCATATCCGGGCCGCCGGCGGACAAACTAAGGCCGGTGATGAAGGTGAGACAACAGCTCGGGATCTTTCTCTACGGCGCGGTCGGATATGCCTCAATCGAGGTCATCTGCCGCGGCTATACCCATTGGAGCATGGCCCTGACCGGCGGGGTCTGCCTGCTGATGCTCTTTTTGATTAACCGGAGGATGGCGGGCCGCAGCCTGCTGCTGCGGGCGGCGGCGGGCGCTGTGGCCGCGACCGCGCTGGAGCTTGTGGTCGGACTAGTGGTCAATGTCTGGCTGGGATGGTCGGTCTGGGATTACACCGGCCAGCCGCTGAATCTGTTGGGGCAGATCTGTCCGCGGTACAGCCTATACTGGTTTTTTCTCACCCTGCCGGTCATGCTCTTTTTTGGCCGGGGCAAAGAGAAGCGGCAGGCGGCGGGATGAACTTTTGCAAGAGAGGAAAAGAACGGAGAGAATGAGGGGCAGCCGCACCGGCTGCCCCTTGCTTTTTTCCCCGGCCGCACAGGATGGAGAAAAAGCGGGACGGTGTTGACAACTTCACGGAAAATGTATATACTATAAAATATACAAGTTTGGTATATTTTAAGAGGAGAGGGGGGGATTCCATGCATCTCACGCAGGAGACCGATTATGCGATGCGGATTATCTACTGTCTGGCCAAGAGCGGGCGGCGGATGGATGCATCCAGCATCAGCGAGGAGATGCGCATCTCGCTGCGGTTTTCGCTCAAGATCCTCGGCAAGCTGGCCGGGGCAGGGCTGGTGAACAGCTATAAGGGGATGCGGGGCGGCTATGAACTGGCCCGCCCGGCGGATCAGATCACCCTCAAGCAGGTGCTGGATGTCATCGAGGGACACGCCTATGCGATCAGCCGCTGTCTGTGCGAGGGGGAGGACTGCAACCGCGGGATGTCCGGCTGCTGTGTCTTCCAGAACCTCTGGGCCCAGATTACCAGCGAGGTGAACCAGACCCTCTCCGGCATCACCTTCGCCGATATGCTGGCGCGGGACACGAACCGGAAAACCGGCACGCCCGATTGAGAATCCGCAGCGAGAGGATCCTTTCGCCCTTCCCCGAAGTTGGGGAGGGGCGTTTTTCTTTCTCTGTGAGGTGCTGGAAAATTTTCGGCATATTTTTTTCTTGACAAATGCGAAAACAGGACAAGTTGGCAGGGTTTCAACCGAAAATTTTGTAGGATAAAATAATCGTTGACATCTTGCAGTTTAAGCGGTATAATATTCAACTGTATCAAAATGGCTTTGTTTGTCCTATGTGACGAAATTTAAATAATTTTTTTGTACAAGTTGCACAGTGCAAAAAAGCCGAAGGAACGGGTCGCCAACAAACGTGGCATTGGAATACACAGGAATAGGAGTGGTCTCAGCTTATGGTGAAGGTCAAGCCGATACAGCTTGGAAAAACTGAACGAATGACTTTTTCCCAGATCGACGAAGTCGTCCAGATGCCTAACCTGATCGAGGTGCAGAAAAACTCGTATCAGTGGTTCTTGGACAAGGGCCTCAAGGAGGTTTTCCGGGACATCTCGACCATCGAGGATTACACCGGGAATCTCGTGCTGGAATTCATTGATTACCGCCTTGACGAGGAGCCCAAATACACCGTCAAGGAGTGCAAGGAGCGGGATACCACCTATGCCGCCCCGATGCGGGTGCGCGCCCGCTTATTAAATAAGGAGACCGGAGAGGTCAAGGAGCAGGAGATCTTCATGGGCGATTTCCCGCTGATGACCGATTCGGGCACCTTTGTCATCAACGGCGCAGAGCGGGTCATCGTCTCCCAGTTGGTCCGCTCCCCCGGCGTGTACTTCGGCTTCAGCTACGACAAGACCGGCAAGAAGCTCTACACCGCCACCCTCAACCCCAACCGCGGCGCCTGGCTGGAGTATGAGACCGATTCCAACGACGTCTTTTATGTTCATATCGATAAGAACCGCAAGATCCCTGTGACCACCTTCCTGCGGGCGATGGGCCTTGGCACCGACGCCCAGATCCGGGAGTTCTTCGGGGACGACGAGCGGATCGAGGCCAGCCTCGCCAAGGACGTGGCCAAGAGCGAGGAGGAGGGCCTGCTGGAGACCTACCGCAAGCTGCGCCCCGGCGAGCCCCCCACGGTGGAGAGCGCCCAGAGCCACCTCAACAGCCTCTTCTTCGACGACCGCCGCTATGACCTGTCCCGGTTCGGCCGCTACAAGCTGAACAAGAAGCTGGCCATTGCCCAGCGGATCAAGGGCTTTGTCCCGATGCGGGACGTCATCGCCCCCCTCACCGGCGAGCTGCTGGCCGCCAAGGGGGAGACCATCCGGCTCGAGACCGCTGAGGCGATCGAGCGCGCCGGCGTCGCGGTGGTCTACCTCGACATCGACGGCCGGGAGGTCAAGGTCATCTCCAACGGGATGGTCAACGCGAACGACTTCCTCAGCTTTGACGCCGCCGAGTGCGGGATCGACGAGAAGGTCAGCTTCGGCGAGCTGCAGAAGATCCTCGAGGTCGAGGACGTCGAGGAGCAGAAGGCGCTGATCGAGAAGAACCGCGATCTGCTGATCCCCCGCCATGTGACGGTGGACGACATCTTCTCCTCCATCAACTACCTCAACGGCCTCGCCAGCGGCATCGGCGATGTGGATGACATCGACCATCTGGGCAACCGCCGCATCCGCAGCGTCGGTGAGCTGCTGCAGAACGCGTTCCGCACCGGCTTTGCCCGGATGGAGCGGGTGATCCGCGAGCGGATGACCCTGCAGGCGCAGGATATGGAGGTCATCACCCCGCAGGCGCTGATCAACATCCGCCCGGTGGTCGCCGCGGTCAAGGAGTTCTTCGGCTCCTCGCCGCTGAGCCAGTTCATGGACCAGACCAACCCTCTGGCCGAGCTGACCCACAAGCGCCGTCTGTCCGCGCTGGGCCCCGGCGGTCTGTCCCGTGACCGCGCCGGATTCGAGGTCCGCGACGTCCACTACACCCATTACGGCCGGATGTGCCCCATCGAGACCCCCGAAGGTCCGAACATCGGCCTGATTTCCTACCTTGCAACCTTCGCCCGGATCAACGAGTACGGCTTTATCGAGGCGCCCTACCGCCGGATCGACAAGGAGAACCACCGGGTCACCGACGAGGTCGTCTATATGACCGCCGACGTCGAGGACAACTACGTTGTCGCGCAGGCGAACGAGCCGCTGGATGAGAACGGCTGGTTTGTCAACGAGCGTGTCGGCGCCCGCTGCCGGGATGAGATCCTGTCGGTCGAGCGGGAGAAGGCGGACTTCATGGATGTCTCCCCGAAGATGGTTGTCTCGGTCGCGACCTCGATGATTCCCTTCCTCGAGAATGACGACGCAAACCGTGCGCTGATGGGCTCCAACATGCAGCGGCAGGCGGTGCCTCTGCTGGTCACCGAGCAGCCGATCGTCGCCACCGGTATGGAGTATAAGGCAGCCTGCGACTCCGGCGTCTGCGTGCTGGCAAAGCACGACGGCGTGGTCGAGCATGTCGACGCCGACAAGGTGATCCTGCGCATTGACAAGAACACCACCGAGCGGTATGACATCATCAAGTTCATGCGCTCCAACCAGGGCACCTGCGTCAACCAGCGGCCGATCGTCGAAAAGGGTGAGCAGGTCAAGGCCGGACAGGTGCTGGCCGACGGACCCGCCACCAAGAACGGCGAGATCAGTCTGGGCAAGAACGCCCTGATCGGCTTTATGACCTGGGAGGGCTACAACTACGAGGACGCGGTCCTCATCAATGAGAAACTGGTGCGGGAGGACGTGTACACCTCGATCCACATCGAGGAGTATGAGCTGGAGGCCCGCGAGACCAAGCTGGGACCCGAGGAGATCACCCGCGACATCCCCAACGTCGGCGACGACGCGCTGAAGGATCTCGACCAGCGGGGCATCATCCGGATCGGCGCCGAGGTCAAGGCCGGCGACATTCTGGTCGGCAAGGTCACCCCGAAGGGCGAGACCGAGCTGACCGCCGAGGAGCGGCTGCTGCGCGCGATCTTCGGCGAGAAGGCCCGCGAGGTGCGGGATACCTCGCTGCGGGTGCCCCACGGTGAGTACGGCATCATCGTCGATGTCAAGGTCTTCACCCCC
>CALXIJ010000008.1 GCA_944388335.1 uncultured Pygmaiobacter sp. | reverse complement strand
CTCTGCTATGACACGATGCTGGAATTGTTCGGCAATCCCTCATCCCTCTATAAGCCCGGGATGGAGGCGGAGCGAGCGATGAACCGTGCCCGCGCGCAGGTTGCCTCGACGCTTGGGGTGAGCGCGGGGGAGATCTATTTTACCGCCTGCGGCTCAGAGAGCGACAATATCGCACTTCAGGGAGCGGCGGAACGGACCAAAAACTGGGCGAATAACATTGTGGTGACCGGATTTGAGCACCCTGCTGTTTACCGGACCATGGAACTGCTTGCAGCCCGCGGCTGGGAGATCCGTACCATCTGCCCGAAGGAGGACGGCCACATCGATGAGGCGGAGTTCCTCGAGGCGATCGACAAGCAGACCGGACTCGTCGCGTTTATGTTTGTGAACAACGAGATCGGGACACTGCTCGATCCTGTGGCGCTGGCGAAAAAGGTCCGGGCAAAGAACCCGCGTGCTTCGATCCATGTGGACGGGGTACAGGGCTGGTGCAAACATCCGTTAAAGCTCTCGGGAGGAGAGATTGACAGCTTCGCGCTTTCGGGCCACAAGATGCACTGCCCAAAGGGGATCGGGGCGCTTTACCTGCGCAAGAACTACCGGATCGGTCCGGTCTACGGCGGTGGCGGACAGGAGAAGGGAATGCGTCCCGGCACCGAGAATGTCCCCTATATCGTCACCCTCGGCGCGGCAGCAGAGCGATATGGCAAGACCATCGCGGCGCGGCTCGATGCGGCGCGGCAGCTCAACGACCTGCTGCGCGGGGAGCTGGCAAAGCGGGAGGGGGTTGTCATCAACTCCCCGGCAGACGCCTCTCCTTATGTGCTGAATTTCTCTATCCCTGGTGTGCGCAGTGAGACGATGCTGCACTTTCTCGAGAGCAAGGAAGTATACGTCTCCAGCGGCTCTGCCTGCTCCAAAGGAGCGGCAAGCCACACCCTGACCGCGATGGGGCTGCCCGCTGCACGGATTGACGGCGCACTGCGGGTGAGCTTCTGTGACAATACGACAAAAGAGGATCTTGACGCGCTGCTTGCGGGACTCGATGAGGGACTTGCAACATTGCAGCGGCGATGAATGTCTGTAAAAAGGAAGGCGAACATGAAGGAACTGATTATGGCATATCAGGGCGAGATGGCCCTGAAAGGACTCAACCGCAAGACCTTTGAGGCCGCAGCGATGAAGTCCATTCGCAAGCGCCTGGCGGATCTGGGCAGTTTTAAGGTCTATAATGCGCAGAGTACGATCTATGTCGAGCCACAGGATGAGGGCATTGATATGGACGAGACTTACCGCCGGATGCAGAAAGTATTCGGCATTGCGGCACTCTCCCGTGCGGCAGTCTGTGAAAAGGAATTTGACCGCATCTGTGCGGTGGCAAAGGACTATCTGGCGGACCAGCTGCAGGAGGCAAAGACCTTTAAGGTGGTTGCCCGGCGCAGCGATAAGACCTTCCCGATGACCTCAATGGAGCTTGCAAGTGAACTCGGCGCAGTGCTGCTGGATGCATTTCCGCATCTCACGGTGGATGTGCATCACCCCGACTGTCAGGTTTTTGTCGAGGTGCGGGACTATGCGGCCTATGTCCATCCGGATAAGGTTAAGGGCGCCGGTGGAATGCCGACCTCAACTTCGGGCAAGGCAAGCGTATTGCTCTCGGGCGGAATCGACTCCCCGGTTGCGGCATGGATGATGGCAAAGCGCGGACTGACAATTCAGGGAATCCACTTTGCCAGCCCGCCCTATACCAGCGAGCGGGCAAAGCAGAAGGTGGTGGATCTCGCCTACCAGCTGATGCCGTGGTGCGGGCCGTTCAAGCTGTTTGTGGTGCCTTTTACCGAGCCGCAGGTCTATATCCGGGATCATGGGGTACCGGTGTTGTTCACGGTCCTGATGCGCCGCAGCATGATGCGGGTGGCCGAGAAGCTGAGCATTCAGTATGGAGCGGATGCGCTGATTACCGGAGAGAGCCTTGCACAGGTGGCCAGTCAGACCCTCAAGGCGATTGTCTGCACCGACGCCGCGCAGGAGCTGCCGGTACTGCGTCCGCTGATTGGAATGGACAAGAGCGAGATCACCGAGATTGCTCGCAGGATCGACACCTATGAGATCAGCATCCAGCCGTTTGAGGACTGCTGCACCATCTTCACCCCGCCGCACCCCAAGACAAAGCCCACGCTGGAGGAGATTCTCGCGGCTGAGGCCGCGATGCCGGAGCTGGCGGAGTTGGAGAAAAAGGCCGCAGAGAATGCGGAGAAGATTCATATTGAGTAATTGACAGAAAAAAAGAGGGCCTGCCGGACAGCTCGAAAAAAACGGCAGTCGGCCCTCTTTTGGCAGATGAAAAAAGGCCGCGCATTGCGGCCGGAGCGAGGAGAAAAGCGGGATGAAAGCAGAACTGATCTCGGTGGGAACCGAGCTGTTGTTGGGAGACATCCTCAACACCAACGCACAGTATCTGTCTAAAGAATTGGCGGCGTTGGGGATCACTGTGCATCACCAGTGTGTGATCGGGGACAATACCGCCAGACTGGCCAAACTGGTTGAGGAGGCAAAGCAGCGCAGCGATCTGCTGCTCTTCACCGGGGGTCTGGGACCGACGGCAGATGATCTGACCAAGGAGACAGTTGCCGCTGTTTTCGGGGATGAGTTGGTTCTCGATCCGGAAGAGCTGGACAAGATCCGGATGTATTTTGAATGCCGCGGCAAGATGCCGCACAACAACGAAAAGCAGGCGATGGTGCCAAAGCACGGGGAGAAGATTCCCAACAGCTGCGGTACCGCACCCGGCGTGCTGTTTCGGGACGGGGGATGTACCGCAATCCTGATGCCGGGTGTTCCGCATGAGATGCGGGAGATGTTCGAGCGGTCGGTTCGGGGAATCCTGATGCGGATGGCAGGCGGAGCGATCGTCTCTACCATGCTGCATGTTTTTGGACCGGGCGAGAGTGCGTTGGAGGAGATGGTGGGAGATCTGCTGGAGGGGGAGAATCCCACCGCTGCGCTCTATGCAAAGGACTGTGAGGTTGCAGTGCGCGTGACTGCCCGCGGAGAGGACGAAGAACAGGCGGAGACACTGCGGGATGCGCTGGTACAGAAATTCCGGGATCGTCTGGGCGATCTGATTTACAGCGAGGAGACCGAGGGCCTTGAAAAGGTGGTTGTTTCTGCCTTGACCCGCCAACACCGCCGCCTCGCGACCGCCGAGAGCTGCACCGGCGGGCTGCTGGCACAGCGGATTACCAGCGTGGACGGCGCATCGGAGGTGTTCGATTTCGGCGCGGTGACCTATGCTGCCTCAGCCAAGCGTCGGATTCTCGGGGTGAAGCCGTCGGCAATCAAGAAGTACAGCGTTTACAGCGCAACAGTGGCCGCCCAGATGGCGCTGGGTGTGCAAAAGCAGGCGAAGGCTGATTTTGGCGTCGGAATTACCGGTATTGCGGGTCCCGGCGGCGGAACAGAGGAAAAACCGGTGGGAACCGTCTATGTCGCGGTCAGCTGCGGGCACAAGGTCTGGATCAAGCGGCTTGCGGTTGAACACTCCGAGCGCCGGCGGGTGCGCAGGATGAGCACCCAGCATGCGCTGGATATGGTGCGGCGGATTGCGCTGGGACTGCCGGTGCCGGATGCGCGCTGCTTTGGGCGCCATGCAGTCGAGGAGTTTTGAATAAAAGGAAAGGCTCACAGTTTTGTACTGTGAGCCTTTCCTTTTGGCTAGTATTTACTCGGATTTTAATCTTTTAAGAGGAGAAAAAAGAAAGGTAAAGGAGCCAATTAAGAGATACAGCAGCAAAATTGGGTGTGCGCTGCTCAGGTACATGATATCTTCAACATCGTTAAAAGCTGCCACTGACATAAAAGCGACGATGGCACAGCGCAGCAGCAAGCAACAAAGCAGCCCCAGTTCGATGATCCAGCAGAGTCTGAGAAGAGAAGAGCCCTCGCGGCCAAAGCAGCGGCGGGTTTTGAGGACCTGACAGACAAGGACAACAGCAAACCAGATCGGGACAAGAACCGCGAAAAGATAACGGATAATATTCAGTGCAAGATAGCTCATCTGTTGGATGGGAGAGTAATAGGGCTCATCCGTACCTGCTTTGGCAATCCAGTTGACGCCGCAGCCGAGAAAATCCTCGTACTCCTCCCGCAGCTCCGGCTGACCGTTCAACTGGGTGGATAGGGTCGTTTTGTAATAGGGATCCGCCTGACTGAAGGACAGCACCCGACCCAGATTGAGAAAGGTCTCCTTGATGGTGGGGAGAATGTGCTCCGCCCGGATGGCGGGGGTGGTGCCGCTGCGCGGAGGGCCCGCCTCGAGCAGGCCGCTGTCACAGGCGGCGTTTACCGCATCGGCCAGTGACCGGAAATAAGCCTCTGCGGTAGATGCATCCTGATAGATGCCGGCATCTTGCGCGGCAGAGCGCAATGCCCAATAAAAACCGCCGGCAAAAAATTCCTTATCCGGAACCGAGCCGAAATTATTGTACATCATGTCGGTCTCGAGATAGGGCTCGAGAAAGGCAAACTCCTCCACGGCGTCATAGATCCGCATCCGGGTCTCGTAGGGAACAGGAACCTTGTTTTGAGGATCTTTTTGTGTGACCCGGGTCAGCGCACCGTAAGCGTCCTTGAATTCGCTGCTGGTGAAGTCGCTCAGAACAAAGCGTCCATAATAGTGCTGATTGACCAGACAAAAGGCCAGAATACCGCCGCCCAAAATCAGATAGGGAATCAGCAGACAAACCAGCTTTGCCATTCGCTGACAAATCCCCTTGTCCCAGAGCAGAAAACCGGCGGTCACCAGCCCAGCAATGATCGCAAAGGGGAGAAACCAGATGCCGTCCTCTCGGTTGAGATAGGAGCAGGCAAGCCCAATGCCGCCGATCAACAGAAACCATACGCTCTTTCGCAGCGGCTGACGCCAGCGCAATGCATAGCCGATAAATCCGGCAAAGAGCAGCAGGGAGAGCGCAGGAGTGATGCTGTCCCGATAGATCCGCAACGTGACGTAAGCAGCGCTTGCTGCGGGATTATAAAACAGAACGACATAACAGAGCAGCAGCCCCCAGCGGCGTCGAATCAGCGGCGCCAGCGCCCATGCTCCGGCAAGCGATGCAAGCATCTGAAGCAGCTGCCCTCCGAGCAGATAGGGAATGTGAAGAGTGTGCAGCATGGCGAGCCAGACGGGGAAAAACATATATTTCCCCAGTGTCAGCCAGTTGTACTCCCCGAGCCATTGTCCCTCGGTGATGCTCTTTGCCGCTTCATACATCAGAGTATCATCCAAAATGGCAAAATCCGGGGTAGCCAATACAAGCTGAAAACTGGTCAAAATAAGTTTGGCCAAGGTAAAACCCAACCCCAATAGGAGCAGGGCACGGACGGATAAATCCCTGCACAACAGATTTTTGAGCCGCTCTTTCATTCCATTCTCCCCATTCAAAAAATCAAAAGACCGATTACAGCTTCTCGATTCCTTCAACCAGATATTTTTGCTGGCGGAAGATGAGATCCACCACCAGTGAGAGATATTTGAGTACCAGCGCGAGGATCAAAAAGACGCCGAAAAAGCCGACGGAAATCACCAACATGGTAGTGGTCCATCCCTCGATCGGATGCCCGCCGCCGAGAAAGACAACGAGGGTGTAGACAAGCTCTGCCAGCGTACACAGCAGCATCAGCAGCGAAATCCCGGCGCATACCCGATAACCGACATCGGTGTAGAGGACCAGAGAGTTGACGGCAAGAGAGAGACGCAGCGGCTGGTTGGTATCGGTCCCGGCAGCCGTTCCAGGCAGTTCGATCGCATAGAGCTTGAGCCCGCTGGCTGCGTATGCCGCTTTGCGGTAAGCGGGGGTGGTGCTGATTGCATGGACCCGGTTGAGTGCCCGGCGGGAAAGAACCCGGAAGATGTCGGTGCCAATCTTGTAGTTGGAGCCGGAAAAACGGTTGAAGACGCCATAGAACAGCCGGCTGGTGAAAGAGCGGCTGCGGCGCGGGCGGACCGATACAATGTCATAGCCAGTGAGCGCCGTGCAATAGGCCTCAAAGATCTGCCCCTCAGGATAGCTGAGAGACAGCGAGTCAAACTCAAAGATGAAATCCCCGATCGAGAGATCCAGACCGGCGTTCATACAGAGCTCTACCCCTTGATAAAGGCTCATATTTACGATGGTCAGCGGCATGGTTCTGCCCTTCTGGGACATGAAACGCCGGATCTCTTCCACACTGCTGTCACGGGAGGCGTCATTGACCATGATGATTTCAAACTGCTTGAAATGTTGCTCCAGCTCATTGTAAACTCGTTCCAAAAACGGAGAAACCTGTTCCGCATTGTCATGCAGATAGACCACGGCGGAGACAAAATTGGATTCTTTTTCTCGATTCATGATAGCACCTCATCCAGATCATAGACCGTATTGATTTTTCCCGATAGCACACTCACAAACCGCGGGGTGTCCGATAAAACGCGCACGACGGTGGGGCGGGAGTCGTCAATCTCGCTGGCTTTGAGGATCGGTTTCATGCTGAAAAGGCTTCCCTGATAGGAAAATCCGAATTCCTCCCGCAGATATTTCCTCGCGAGCTGACTCATATAGGGCCAAGCGCTGGCGGGTTTTGCGGGGCACTCGTTGCAGTTATAGAGGCTGCCCGGTTTGCACATCCCACCGCTGCGCTGCTGACAGGAGAAGGTCGGCAGTGCATCATAGCTGGTAACATGCGGGGTAAAAGTAACGCTGGTCAGGCTGTGCAGCCCGGTCTTGCCAAAGGGCATAATCGAAAAGAAGGGGCCGTCCATCACCGTGATGCCGATATTTTCCAGCGGTTTCGCCACGGTGCACAGGATGATCTCGCACAACTCATATTTGATCTTGAAGGGTTCAAAGCCCATCATCGCATGGATGTCATTGACCCCGGCATAGGTCGCATTGAGAAGAAAAGGCGTGGTTTCAAGTGCTTCCTTGCTGGTCCTGATCTGCCAATGATCACCGAGATTTTCTATCGCTGCAGGCTGCTCGCCGCAACGCAACACCACGTTTTTGAGCGGTGCGAGCTTATCCAGAAAATACTGCTTGAGGATCTGGGCGTCATAGGTATATTCCCGGGTGAGATAGGCGCCGTCGCAGAGGCCCGGATTGAAAAAGCGCTCGGGGGGCAGATCCTCGCAGCGGATCTTTGCAGCGCGGCAGAACCGACGGAATTCCGCCGCATTCGTCCAGCTGTATTGGGCGCTGGTGGCATAGATCTGATCGAAAGAGGTCAGTTCACAGAATTCATAGTCATGGTGGAACCGCTCAAAATAGTGTGCGCTTTTGATCGCGGTGGAAAAGCTGCGCGGATAGTGATAGCCCATATGGACGCGGGCCTGATTGATGTAGGTTGCCCGCATAAAAGGCGCGGGATCCCGCTCAAGTACCAAGATCTTTTCCCCGCGCTGCCCGCACTGCAGTGCGGCGTACAGGCCGTAAAGTCCCGCGCCGAAGATGATTTTATCCCAGTTCACATGAGAGACCTCCTGTCAGATAAATACGACTGAAGTGAACGGCAAAAATAAGAAAAGAGAAAAGTGATTTCTCCTATCAAAAAAGGAACTGATGGGAAAAATAGGACAAGTTCACAGACCCCATGGTGAATGTGACTGTGGCCGGAGACAAGAAAATACCATGCTGCGGGTCCTATAAAAGAAAGAAGAGAAATTCCCAGAAAAGGAAGATTACCCTGCAAAGTCGTAAAAGAAATCTTGTAGTGGAAAAAACGCTTGCACAGATAAGCGAATCCCCAAGCCAATAGCAGGGAACAGATCAACAAGAGAAGAAGTCTGCCCACAGTGATGGAGCCGAGCAGACGAACATCAAGCCCAAAATACTCCGCAAGAACAGAAAAACGGGAAACAGCAAGACTACTGTCATACATGGCATTTGGAGAACCGATATGTGCCGAGACGTCAGAACCCCAAATAGCACCGGTTCTCTTGGCGATAACAGTAATGAGAACCATAAGTCCTTCTGCGGGATCTCCGGTCATCCAGATGCTTTGAGCTGCCCAAATCAGGATGGCTGCGATAAATCCTGCGACCATGGCAATAGCAATTTTAAGCGAGAGAAAAAACCACTTTTTTCTATTTTCGCTGTCGGCAAAAAAATAGTACAAAAATGGAAGTTCTGCGGTGACTAGGACGACCGTGACGAATTCAAAACCACACATACACCGCAGCATTACGCTAATTGCGGCAGCAAAGTACAGCCAACGCGAAATATTCCCTCGGCGCGCAGCCAGTTTGGCAATAAAAAGGCAAACCGTGAAGGGAAGAAGAAAAGTCCATGGTACCCAGTACAGGTTGCGGGCACTAATTAGGACAATTTCAGATTGAGTAAAAACTAGGAGGAGAAAGACGGCGGGCAAGGGGCCTATAAGGTCTTTGACCCAAAAACACAGGTTGATGAAAAGCGCAAATAATAAGGTGGTATTTAAAAGATACAAGGCGCTCAGCCGCGCTGTTGGTGAAAATCCTAGATATTTAAAAAGTAGCGCGATGATGCCTTGCACAGTCCCATGCAAGGCGGACTGACTGGTATATACATTAACGATAGAAGGGACCTCAGATGTTGCACCGGTATAAAGATTGTAGGTGGTTTCTACATCACGATACCAAAATAAAAAACCAGAGCGGTTAGTAAAATTATCAGTTTCTTCATATACGCCTTCAGGCATCAAGTTATTGTAACGCACGCGGCGGCTGCCGCTGATAGGGTGTTCAACTTCATAGATGCGGCCAATCACATAGGCTTCAGAATCTCTCTGATAGTTTTGTGCCTCCTCACTGCTCCATGCTCCGGTAATGACAGAACATAAAAAACCTAAAAAAAGAAGCAGAATGATATAGGGAATGGAACGGTGCCCTTTTTCTGTGGATGGGCCCGAAAGGGAAGATATCATAAGGTTTAAATCCCTCCGTTATGGGTTATATGCACCCTTTGCATTTGCAAAGAGGATCTGCAACAAATTGCTGTTCCCCCGCAGTCCCTTGATCTTGGTGGGGGCGGGCTCATGTCTGGGATAGCGGCGCGCCACCGGGACCTCGCAGCAGCGAAGCCCAAGTTGCCCGGCACGGGTAGAGAGATAGGCGAGCAGCTCATATCCCACAAAGACATCCCGCAGCGGCTGGACCTCCGGATCCTCGAGATACCGGCGGGAATAGCCGCGATAGGCATTGGTGGTATCGGTAAAATGAAAATGCGCGGTGTGGCTGATGACCGGTGCGTGGATCAATCGGACTGCCAGCCAGCGGGCAATCGGGGTATTCTCTGCAACGCCGCCTTTGATAAAACGGCTGCCCTGAATCAGATCATAGCCCTCCTTGAGCTTTTCGATAAAGCGGGAGACATCCTCGATCGAATCCTTGTTGTTGCCGTCAATGGTGATTATGCCCTGATAGCCGCGCGCCAGTGCCCAGTGCAGCCCCATCCGCAGCTGAGCCCCTTGTTTGCCCGGCCCGGTTTTGACCAATAGGGTGTTGACGCCGCGTGGTGCAAGCTGGGATTCGGCGGTGCTGCCGTCGGTGCTGCCGCCGTCACAGATGGCGATATCCACAAGACCGGGGACGCCGGCTTTTTTTCCTCGATCAAGCTCGGCGAGGATTCGTCCGCCCTCGTTGATAATTGGGATCAGCAGGCAGTAATCACTTTGCCGGGGCGCATATTCGGTACAGGTATAGTCGGGTACCCCCGAAATTCCCAAAACTTCTCTCACAAAAACACCTCCGCTGCATATTGCAGGACCCGAGCCGCATCCTCGCGCGGCTGGGTTTTCATCTCGATGGAAACAAAACCCTGATAGCCGGCCTGACGCAGCTGCTGTGCCAGTTCCCGGTGCAGCGGCCGGGGTGAAAGCGGGGCAAGTCCCGGCTCACTGAGGTGAATATGGCTGACAAGATCAAGGTTCTCAAAGAGGAGATCAATCGATTCCCCGTTGGTAAGCAGGGTGCCCAGATCGTAGTTGACGGCAAGCCCCGAAACCCGCCGTGCAAAGGCAAAGGCCTCGGCACTGGTGTTGCAGAAGTTGGTGCCGTAGACCGGAGGATTCGCCTCCAACGCGATGACAGCGCCGTGCGCTTTGGCATAGTCGGCGATCTTCCCGAAAAAGGGGATCGCGCTGTCGGGATCCACTCCCGCCGGGACAAAGCGCTGTCGGGGATTGCCGAATACAAGACTGGGGCAGCCGACGGCAGAGGCAAAATCCACGGCACGGCAGGTATAATCGGCAAGGCGCGGCGCATCTGTGGGATCAAACAGGCTGCCCTGCTGGCCGTACCAGATGCTCTGCAACGAGGGGATGCAAAGGCCGTATTGGCTTTGGAGTGTGCCGGCAGATGCGGCGGCCTGTTCCAGCTTGGTGTAGGGGGATTCCCCCACAAGTCTCGTCGGTGCGACTTCAAGCCCGGTATATCCGAGCTGCTGCATCAACGCGAGGATGTCGGGATCGTCGGATGCCGCCCAGCCGATGTTGCTGGCGGCAAGGTGCAGTTGACTCAAAAGCGGTTCAGCTCCTATCAAAAAGATTCTTTGAAATCAGCGGACAAACCGGATCAGTTCATTGCAGCTTGCTCCGGTCACAGTGAGTGAGCTGCAGTAGTCCGGCTGGCCGGAAAGGACAATACTTCCGCTGCCGTTTTCCAGATAGACCGGCAGGTGCCGCTGCTGCGCGGCGGCGGGCTGGAAGTATCCCTCCCCATCCCCGTGGCGGACGGCGGCCTGACTGCCGTCATAGACAAAGACCGTGTGCTGCCATGTCAGCAGCCGGACAGGATTGTCGGTATAGTCGTTTTCCCAGCTCAGGACGAGATCGGCGTAACAGGGCTCTTTCTGGTCGCTGGTCACGGTGATCCTGACGTTCTGCGCGTCGAGCTGCTCAAGCTGTACCTCGGCGGTTCCGGGCAACAGGTTGGCGTCTTCGCCGGCGTACTGCCAAAGCGTCCAAACACTGTGATCCGAGTGCAGAGTGTAGTTGGAATACAACTCCCGGTAAAAGGGCCAGCTGACACCATTGGCCCAGGGTTCCCATGGCCACACGGTGTAATTTGTCGTTTGGACAAAATCGTAGTGGTTTTCGGTAAAGTCCCTCAGATAATCGTCAAAGGGCCGATCCCCCAGCGCGTGGATGATATAGTCACAGCCGGTAGGCTGAAAGTTGTCCAGCATATCGTCCAGCGCGGTGGCATAGGTCGAAAAGAGACTGTGATCCCCCACAATCTGTTTCATCTCGCGCAGGGGGCCGGCGCTGGAGCTGACGCCGCCGAGTTCTTCGACATAAGACGGCGTTTCGATTAGGACTGCATTTTGCCGCAAAAGGGAGATGCCCTGTACAAGGCAGAGCAAAGAGACTCCACAGGCGAGGAGCCCTGCGCCGGCGCGGATCAGCCGGAGAAGATTGACCCGGCCGGCGAGAAGGAGAAGCCCCTTGCAAAAGATGGCAGATAGGAGCAGCAGAATAGCACTGTAACTACCCTCCTCAAAATGATCCCCGCCGCAGGCGACCAGATACAAAAACTGAACAGCAAAGATGGATGTGAGCAAAAAGACCAGCAGAATCAGTCGGCTGTTTTCCTTTTTCCGGCAGAGCAGAAAGAGAGCAAAGCCCATGGCAGCAAGATACACAAGCAGATTGACTGCCGTATGAGGGGAGATCCGGCTGAAAAATTCCGGCAGGCTGTAAATTTT
>CALXIJ010000007.1 GCA_944388335.1 uncultured Pygmaiobacter sp. | reverse complement strand
CACGCAATCGCTTGCGTCCTTGTAGAATTACTTTAAAGGAATTTTTAGCTTTAACGAGCAGGTTTCCTCCTGCTCTAGAGCTCCTTCAAGCTTTTCTCTATATTGTTTAATTTTCAAGGTCCTGACCCCCAAATCTTTGGAGGTTTCGCTGTCCTCATTTCTTTGTGACAGCTTATTTATTATAGCAGATCAGGTTTTGTTTGTCAAGCACTTTTTTGAATTTTTTTAAATTCTTTTTTGTGCCCGGCCTTTCGGCCTGTTCTGCTGTTTTTCGCTGTCCGTGCGGGACAGCTTAGTTATATTAGCATATCTTCCCCGCTACTGTCAACACCTTTTTTCATCTTTTTTTGCGTTTTTTTGCTCTTTGGCAATCCGTACAAAATAACTCCTCTTTGTATGTGTTTTTACCAATTATTTCACTCAGTTTCATCTCTTTTCTTTTTCCTCTTCCCCGACAAATCGATATCCTACCCCCACTTCGGTGAGAATATACCGGGGATTTGCCGTGTCCTTTTCAATCTTTCGCCGGATTCCGGCCATAAAAACCCGCAGGCGCTGGCTGCTCTCATCATCGGTATATCCCCATACCTCCTTATTAATATAGCTATGCGTCAGCACCTTGCCGGGATTGTGTACCAGTAATACCAGCAGACGATACTCCAGCGGGGTGAGGTGGATCTCCTTTTCGTCGACAAGGACCCTGCGCTTTTGGAAGTCGATATACAGTCCTCCCTGCTCAAAAATGTCATGCCGCGCAATCTGAGGGCGAATGCGGCGCAGCGCAGCGCGGATGCGCGCCTGCACCTCCCCCACCGTGAAGGGTTTTGTGATATAGTCGTCTGCTCCGGCATCCAGCGCCTCGATCTTGTCCTCCTCCTGCTCCCGCGCAGAGATGACCAGAATGGGGGTGTCCTGTTCCTTGCGGATCCGCCCAATCAGCTCCACGCCATCCCCATCCGGCAGGCCGAGATCAAGCAGGATGACATCCGGATTATTCGCCCGCGCAAGGGTGTATCCCTCTGCAGCAGTACCCGCCAGATCGCAGCTGTACTCTGCCCGGCGCAGCGCCGCCTCGAGAATCTCCCGGATTCCCTTATCATCCTCAATGATCAGTATGTATGTTCCTTGGCTCATCAGTGCCCTCCTCTATCTTCGTCGGCAGCGTGAAAAAGACCCCCGCGCCTCCACATTGGTTATTTTCCGCCCAGATCTTTCCCCCGTGCGCATCGATAATGGCACGGCAGACCGCAAGCCCAAGCCCCATTCCGCGGCGCCCGTCCGCTCTTCCAGTCCCCGCATCGACAAAGCTCTCAAACAGATGGTCCATCACCGGCTGCGGGATACCGCCGCCGTTATCCTCCACCGCAAAACGCACTGTGTCTCCCTGTTGCTCGACCGTCAGCCGTACCTTTGCTCCCGGACGGGTATGCGAGAATGCATTGTCCAGCAGATTGCAGAGCACCTGCCGGATCAGTAGGCCATCCATCGGGACAATGACTACCTCTTCGGGCAGGCGGACACTGACCGTCCGATCCTGCCGCAGATTTCGGGTGCGCTCAATCGCATCCGAAACCACATCATCCACGACCTCCGGCGTCTTTTTGATCCGCAGCGCCCCCTCCTGAATCCGGGTCAGATGGAGCAGATTGGTGACCACATTGTTCATCCAGACCGCGTCCCGCTCCACCCCACGCATCATCCGGCAAAGCTCCTCTGGCTCGATCTCCTGCGCGTTGGCCGCAATGTAGTTCGCCGCCCCCGCAATGCCGGTCAGCGGGGTGCGAAGATCATGGGAGATGCCCCGCAGCAGATTGCTGCGGAGTTTTTCCTTTTCCACTTCCAGCTGGATCTGTTCGCTCTCCCGCTCCAGCTCCTCCCGCTCGATCGAGAGGGAGAGCTGGTTGAGTACCGTCTGGAGATAGGGTATCGCGCCGCCGGAAAAGGGCCGCTGTCCGGTGTGGACCGCGGCTACCCCCAGCAGGCGATCCCCCGCAATCAGCAGCGCGTTGGTCCAGCCCGCCGCACCGGCGCAAAAGGAGGTTATCCCGCTGCCCGGCCGCTGTTGTGCCGCCTGCCGCAGATAGGGCAGATTTTCCGTGAGGGAATCCCCCCATTCACCGGAATTCTCAGGGCAACACATCGGCTCGGAGAGCCGACCGTTCTCGATCAGATAAACCGCGCTCTCGGCCCCGACCAGCTGATAGAGATCCTGCTGCGTCTGCCGCACCAGCGCCTGCCTGCCCTGCAGTTTCAGATACTTTTGTCCCATCTCGGCGACCAGCCGCGCGCGGCGGGCATTTTCTTCTTCGCGCCAGACCCTGCGCCGAAGCTGGCTGGTCATCCACCCGGTGATGACACTGACCACCAAGAAGATGACAATCGTGAGGAAACGGTCCATCTGAATCAGCTGGACCTGCCAGCGGGGCGGCAGAAAGATCAGATTGTAGAGATATACACTGCCGAGTGCCGCCGCCAAACCGCAGAAAAAGCTGCCGGTCACCGCGCAGACCGAAACCACACACAGCAGATAGAGCATCGCCACGTTGTCCTGACTGACCGAGAGCAGTGCGGAGATCAATGTGGTGGCCGCCAGCAGCATCCCTGTGGTCATGGCACGACGCAGTCGGGAATTGCGCAGCGGCGTCAGCGGACTTTTCATCATCCGGCTCCTTTCTTTTTTAAAAAAACGGGAAAGGCATCTACAACGCCTTTCCCGTTATCATATCACATTTTAGAGTCTGTTTGAAGAACAAGGACAGATGGAGATTTTTCCTCTTCTGCGCCAATATCAGAAAAATCGACCCGCATCCCTAATCCGCGAGCAATCCGCGCAGCTGTGCCAAGAGCCGGCGTTCCCTCCGGGAGATCTGCACCTGTGTGGTACCCAGCCGCTTTGCTGTTTCGCTCTGGGTCTTTCCCTCATAAAACCGGTACCGAATCAGCAGCCGATCCTTTTCATCCAGCTGTTTGAGGGTACTTCTCAGCGCAAGCGTCTCCGCGATCTGTTCCTCCTCACTGCTGACCGGGATGTCGAACTGAGAGGGCCCGTCCTCCTCCTGTACCGGGGTCAGTGAGAGGACCGGCAGTGCGGCGCTGACCGCCTCTGCGACCTGTTCCGGGCTGACCCCAAGGTAGGATGCCAGTTCCCCGATGGCCGGCTGTGTGCCGTTCTGTTTTTGCAGCTGCTCCCGCGCCGCATTGATTCGAAGAGAGAGTTCCTTGACCGAGCGGCTGACCTTGACCGCGCCGCCGTCCCGGAAGAGCTTTTTGATCTCTCCAAGAATGACCGGAACCGCATAGGTCGAAAATTGAACGCCCCTGCTCTCATCGAAGGCATCATACGCCTTGACAAGGCCCATGCAGCCGGCGGAATACAGATCGTCGTACTCAATTCCTCTGCCGCGGAACCGGTTGGCACAGGAGTGGACCAGCCCTAAATTTTGCTCGATAAATTCATCCCTGCTGCACTGTTTCAGTGGCATAGATCAACACCTTCTGGCAATGGTTTTCTCCATGGTCACCACCGTGCCCTTGCCCAGCTTGGAGCGGACCTTGAGGCTGTCCATGAAGGTCTGCATCACCGTGAAGCCCAATCCCGCCCGCTCTGGTCCTCCGCTTGTCGTCATCGGCTGCATCGAGCGCGCGACATCCTCGATCCCGACCCCCTTGTCCGCAATTCTCAGACGGACACGGCCATTTTCGAAGAGGCTCACGGTTATGTAGATCTGCCCGAGCACCCCCGGATAGGCATGGACGATGCAGTTGGTCACCGCCTCACTGACCGCTGTCTTGATGTCGGCCAGCTCATCCACCGTCGGATCCAGCTGGGCAATAAACGCCGCCACCGCACCACGGGCATACGCCTCGTTGCTGCTTCGGCTGACGAAACTAATCTTTGTGCTGTTTACCGGTTTCATACCTTAGCTCCCCCTTCCAGTACCACCAGATCCGTAATCCCGGACAGCCGCAGCAGCCGCGAGACCTGCGGATCCGCCCCCTGCACCGCGAGGGTGCCGCCGAGATCCCGCAGCAGGCGGTAGCGGCCGAGGATCAGCCCAATGCCGGAGGAGTCCATAAAGGTCACACCGCTAAAATCCAACACAACCCGCGCAAAATCCCCGCTGAGGATCCGCGGATCAATCTGTCCCCGCAGCCGGGCCGCCTCATGATGGTCAATTTCACCCGAGAGATACACCACAAGCACCCTGCCGCTCTGTTCCAATCTGCATTCCGCCACCCGTGTCGTCCTCCTTTTTGCCACAAAAAAATCCCCTATCCCGGGATGGCCTGTCCACCATCTTAGGATAAGGGATTCTGTCTGAATATTCTGTCAAAGCCTGTCGGCGTCCGAAACTTCCTCCAGCATCTGCCGCAGCAGTCCCCGCGCCTCTCCCGCGAGATAGAACGAGCCGCAGACGCAAAACCCGCTGCCCCGCGCCAGCGCCTTTTTGAGGGCCGTTTTGAGGTTGCTGACCGCCTCTACCCGGCGGAAATGGGCCGAGGCGGCGATTGCCAGCCGGTCGGCATCCACCGCGCGGGGGGTGTCCGGCGCGACGGTATAAATCTGGTCAAAGCAGCCTTCCAGCGCGGTGAGCACCCCCTCGGCATCCTTGCCCTCGAGGATGCCGATCACGCCGGTGAGCGGCGTGGTCTTGGTCGCCTTGAGCAGCGCGGCGAGGGCGGCGGCGCTGTCGGGATTGTGCGCGCCGTCCAGCAGGATGGGGGGATGCAGCTGCAGCACCTCGGCACGGGCGGGCAGCATCGCCCGCTCGAGCCCGGCGAGGATCGCCTCGTCCGGGATATCAAACCCCTGATCGCAGAGGGCGAGCGCCGCCTCGACCGCCATCGCACAGTTGCCGCCCTGATGGGCGCCGTGCAGCTGCAAACGGACGGTATATCCGCCGTAGTCGAGATGGTTTTCCCGCAGCGTCTCCCACAGCAGGGTGATGTCCTCCGGTTCGGGGCTGCGCAGCGCAAGCCCCATCTGGGCGCAACGCGCCCGGATGACCTTCTCCGCCTCCGGGCGCTGCCCGGGATAGCTGACCACCGTACAGCCGGGCTTGAGGATCCCGCATTTTTCGGCGGTGATCTTCTCGATGGTGTCCCCCAGCAGCTCGGTGTGATCCAGACCGATCCGGGTCAGGCAGGCGACTCTGGTCGTCTTGATGACATTGGTCGCGTCCCTTCCGCCGCCCAGACCCGCCTCAAGGCAGACCAGCCGACAGCCCGCGGCGGCAAAGCAGAGGAATCCCAGTGCCGTCACCAGTTCAAATTCGGTGGCATAGAGCCCCTCCTCCGCCTCAAGGCTGTCCGCCGCCCGCTTGACCTGCTCCGCCTTTTCTCCGAGCAGTCCGTCGGGCAGCGGTTCGCCGTCCACCGAGATCCGCTCGCCGAACCGCTCGACAAAGGGGGAAACGAACAGTCCGGTGCGGATGCCCGCCTCGGTGAGGATCGAGGCGATCATCGCCGCGACACTGCCCTTTCCGTTGGTTCCTGCGATGTGGACAAACTCCAGCTGATCCTGCGGATCGTTCAGCCGCGCCATCAGCCGGCGTATCGTATCGGGATTTTTCTTTTCGCCCAGCCGTTTGCGGCCGTGCAGCCAGTCAATCGCCTGAAGATCGGTCATAATATGCTCCTTTTCCTTTTACATCCTTCTACCGTATCTTTCAAATGACAGTGTCAGGATTTTTTCTTAATTTTTTTCGGTGCAAGGAATCATTACTGTTGCGACAAAGCAATCCTTTTGCATTGAAAATCGCACCATGCCTCCCGTTTGATTTGCAATGTTTTTTATATTTTTTATACCGAATCCGTGATTTTGTTTGTCTTTTTTAGTTGTGTTCAGCCAAGGATTTTTTCGTAAAACATCGTATTGAACCCGATTGATGACGCAGCAATAAAAGTAATTCTGCCGCATCTCTAAAATAACCCATATCTGTGGTTTTTCCGTCTTTTGGCTTGCCTCCAAGGCATTATCCAAAAGATTTGTGAGAATGCTGGTCACATACTTGCCGTCAACCGGTATTTCCGACGGTACTGAGGAATGAACACAAAAAGGGATATGTTGTTGAGTATCTCTCCAAAATACAGTGTAGCACAAATAATGGGATATCTCAAAGGGAAAAGCAGCTTGATGATTTTCGACAGGCATGCAAATCTCAAATACAAATATGGAGATCGGCATTTCTGGGCCAGAGGATATTACGTTGATACAGTGGGAAGAAACAAAAAGCAAATACAAGAATACATCAAGCACCAACTAGAGGAAGATCAAATAGCGGATCAAATGAGCCTGAAGGAGTTTGTGGACCCGTTTACGGGTAGCAAGAATTCCAAGGCATAAAAATAGCCCCTTAAGGGGCCGCCATGAGTCAGCAATGCAGTTGACCGACCCATTCGTGGCCCCTTGAGGGGCGTTGTCCGTATTATGCCCTTCTAGGGCTTACACAAGCCCCCCGCTTAGCCGGGGGTCCTGACTACAGAAAAATTTTCAAAAAGTCGCCTATGTGAATTTTAGTGGCTGTATTCTTTTCACCGCAAAAAATTCTGCTTAAAACGATTTAGCCCAGCGCCTTGATCGAAGCCTCGATATGCGCCTTTTTATCCTCCGCTTTGGCAAGCTGCGCGCGGACCCCCTCGACCACCTTCTCGGGCGCCTTGGAGAGGAATCCCTGATTGTTCAGCTTTGCCGATGCCGCGGCGATCTCCTTCTCGCAGCCGGCCAGTTCCTTGTTCAGCCGGGCCAGCTCCTTCTCCCGGTCGACCAGCTCCATCATCGGGATAAAGGCGCGCGCCTTATCGGTGACCACCTGCACGCAGGAAGCGGCGTCTCCCTCGAACTTCTCGCCGATCTCAATCTCGCTCGCGGCGGCGAACTTCTCCAGATAAGAGCGGCCGGTCTCAAAGGCATCCCGCTCCGCGGTCTGGATAAAGACGCTGGCCTTGCGCGCAGGATGAACCCCCATCTCAGCGCGGACGGCGCGGATTGCCTTGATCAGCTCGACCAGATCGGTAAAGCCGGCCTCATCCTGCGGGAAGCAGAGCTCTTCCTTCCACACCGGCCAGTCGGAGATCATGATGCTCTCCCCGCTGCCGGGCAGTGCGCGGTAGATCTCCTCGGTGATGAACGGCATGAACGGGTGCAGCAGCTTGAGTGCATTCTGCAGCACATAGACCAGCACCCGGCGGGCATTGTCCGCCTGCTGCTTGTCCTCGCCGTAGAGCCGCAGCTTCGCAATCTCGATATACCAGTCGCAGTAGACGTCCCAGATGAAATCATAGATCTTCTGGGCGGCAAGACCGAGCTCGAACTTCTCGATGTTGTCGGTGACCTCTTTGACGAGGGTGTTGAGGCTCGAGAGCACCCAGCGGTCGGACAGGTCCAGCTCCTCGGGCAGGCCGGGGGCCAGCTCCTCCTCACCGAGGTTCATCAGCACAAAGCGGGCCGCATTCCACAGCTTGTTGGCAAAGTTGCGGCTGGCCTTGATCTTTTCCTCGCTGTACCGGGTGTCGTTGCCCGGGGTGGAGCCGGTGACGAGGGTGAACCGCAGCGCGTCGGCGCCGTACTGGGCGATGACCTCCAGCGGGTCGATGCCGTTGCCGAGACTCTTGGACATCTTGCGGCCCTGCGCATCCCGCACGAGGCCGTGGATCAGCACCGTGTTGAAGGGCTCGACCCCGGTGTGCTCCAGACCCGAAAAGACCATCCGAACCACCCAGAAGAAGATGATGTCGTATCCGGTGACCAGTGTGTCGGTGGGATAGAAATATTTGTAGTCCGGGTCCTCGGTGTTGGGCCAGCCGAGGGTCGAGAAGGGCCAGAGCGCCGAGGAAAACCAGGTGTCCAGCGTATCCTCGTCCTGATGCAGATGGGTGCAGCCGCATTTCGGGCAGCGGTCCGGCATCGACTTGGAGACGACATACTCGCCGCAGTCGTCGCAGTAGTAGACCGGGATCCGGTGGCCCCACCACAGCTGACGGGAGATGCACCAGTCCTTGATGTTCTCCAGCCAGTGGTAATAGGTCTTGTCAAACCGCTCGGGGACAAACTTCAGCCGCCCGCTGCGGCAGGCCTCGATCGCGGGCTTTGCCAGCGGCTCCATCTTGACGAACCACTGCTTGGAGATCATCGGCTCCACCGTGGTGCGGCAGCGGTAGCAGGTGCCGACATCGTGGCGCAGCGGCTCGACCTCCTTGAGGTAGCCGCCCGCCTTCAGGTCCTCCACAATTGCCTTACGGGCCTCCATCGTCGTCATGCCGGCGTACTTGCCGCAGTCGAGCACCTCCGGCTCATCCGGCGCGGCCTTACCGCTGGCAAACAGCTCGTCGGCCGCCGCCTTGTCGGCTGCGCCGGTCATGTGGCCGTCATAGGTAAAGACCCGCACCAAGGGCAGGTTGTGCCGCTTGCCGACCTCATAGTCGTTGGGGTCGTGGGCAGGGGTGATTTTGACCACGCCGGTGCCCTTCTCCATATCCGCGTGCTCGTCGCAGACGATGGGGATCTCCTTATTCAGCAGCGGCAGGATGACATGGCAGCCGTGCAGATGGGCATACCGCGGATCCTCGGGATTGATCGCGACGGCGGTATCGCCCAGCATCGTCTCGGGACGGGTGGTCGCCAGTTCCAGCTTTTCACCGGTCTCCTTGACGGTGTAGAGCAGGTGCCAGAAGTTGCCCTCCTGCTCCTCATACTCCACCTCGGCGTCCGAGATCGAGGTCTGGCAGCAGGGGCACCAGTTGACCAGCCGGTTGCCCCGGTAGATCAGCCCTTTTTCATGCAGCCGGCAGAAGACCTCCAGCACCGCGTCGGAGCAGTGCTCGTCCATCGTGAAGGCCAGCCGGTCCCAGTCGCAGGAAGAACCCAGCTTTTTGAGCTGCTCGACAATCCGGTTGCCGTATTTCTCCTTCCATTTCCACGCCCGCTCGAGGAAACCCTCCCGGCCGACGTCCTCCTTGGTCAGGCCCTCTTCCCGCATCGCGGCCACGATCTTGGCCTCGGTCGCAATCGAGGCGTGGTCGGTGCCGGGCAGCCAGAGCGCCGAATAGCCCTGCATCCGCTTGGTGCGGATCAGGATGTCCTGCAGCGTCTCGTCCATCGCGTGGCCCATGTGCAGCTGGCCGGTGATGTTGGGTGGCGGGATCACAATCGTATAGGGTTTCTTCTCGGGATCCCGCTCGGCGTGGAAGTACTTGTGCTCCAGCCAGAACTGATAGGTGCTGTCCTCCACCTTAGAGGGATCATACTGTTTGTCCAGTTCTCTTCTCATCCGTTTCATCCTCTCTGTCGTCTGGGTTTTCGCCTGCCGGGGAAAAGAAAAAGCCCCATACGGCAGACGCCGTATGGGACGGAAAAACTCCGCGGTACGACCCATCTTGCCGCACCGGTGACGGCGCGACCGCTCAACAGCTCCTTAACGCGGAAAACGGGCCCGGCTACTGTCTGCCTTTGGGCTCAGAGCGCCCGCGGCAGAGGTTCACCTGCCTGCTCCGGAGCGACCGCCGCGGCTGTCTCCGCCTGCTCACACCCACCGCAGGCTCTCTTTGGGAAACCGGGCCGCTGCCCTCTCCTTCACAGCATTTAATGGTTAGATTTTATCCCGTTTGGACCTGCTTGTCAAGGCTCAGATGACAAACAGCCCGTCGCGGAAGATCTCCGCTTCCCGCCCATCCGCAGTGCGGGCGGTGCAGTGCATATCCCTGCTGCCGAACATGAAGTCGACATGGAGCATCGAGGTATTCAGCCCTCTTTTCACCAGCGCCTCGGTGCTGCGGTCCCCGCCGGGGACGACGTCGACATACCCCGCGCCAAGCGCGAGATGGCAGGAGGCGTTCTCATCAAACAGGGTGTCGTAGAACAGCACCCCCAGCTGGTTGATCGGGGAGTCGTAGGGCACCAGCGCCACCTCGCCGAGCCGCCGGGTTCCCTCGTCGGCGCCGAGGATCCCGGCCAACAGGTCGGCCCCCTTGCCGCAGTGCCAATCCACCACCACGCCGTCCCGGAAGGTCAGGCAGAAATCGTCGATGATGCTGCCGCCGTAGACCAGCGGAAGGGTGTTGTAAACCACCCCGTTGACCTTGTCCCGGTGCGGGGTGGAGAGGATCTCCTCGGTGGGGATGTTCGGGGCGAAGACGATGCCATCCGGCTCAGGGCAGTGGCAGATGCCGCCCGCAAAAACCGCTCCATCGCAGAGTTCCAGCGTCAGGTCGGTCCCCTTTTGGTTCTGAAAATGCAGCGCGCGGATGCCCAGCGCATTCATCTTTCTGACATTGCGCTGCATCTCGTCGACATGGGCGTCCCAGCCGGCCTCGGCGCTCTCCTCGCCGACATAACAGCAGCGATAGACCGCCTGCCAGAGCGCCTCGAGCGCCGCATCCTCGCCAAGGGCCGGAAAGACCTTTTTCGCCCAGCGGGGATTGGGCACCGGCACCCCGCTCCAGGCCAGATCGTTGGACATCTTTTTGAGCCGCAGCGCAGCCAGCGGCGCGCTGGTCGCCTTCTTCCAGAGGGAGAGCTTTGCCGGGTCTACCCCCGCCATCCCATCCGGATCCTGAGAATCCAGCCGCAAGAAGCAGGCGCCCTTCTCCCCGTAGATGGTCTGGCTCTCAATCTGCCAGCGGGGCAGGTCGCAGAGCACCTCGTCCGACGCATAGCGCAGCCGGATCCGCTCGGCATCCGGGTCGGCATAGTGGATCACGACGTCCTGTGCGCCGAGGCGATAGGCCTGTTCCGAGAGCAGGTGTACAAACGCGCTGGTCCAGATCGGCGCGTCGATGACGAGAATCTGCCCCTTTTGCAGGTTTACCCCGCGGGTGAGCACCAGACGCGCATAGTTTTCGCGGATATCCGCCATCCCGATTCCTCCCTTGAAAAATCAGTATTTACTTCGCATAGGGGCAGGCGACCCAGTGGCCCGCCGAGATCTGCCGCAGCTCCATATTGCCCTCATGGCAGCCCTCACAGGCATATTTGCAGCGGGGGGCAAACCGGCATCCGGGCGCCGGGTTCACCGGAGAGGTGACCTCACCCTGCAGCGTCTCCCACCGCTTGCCGCGCCGGGTGATGTCGATCACCGGGATCGCCGCCAGCAGCGCCTGCGTATAAGGGTGCGCCGGATGGGCGAACAGCTCCTCGGTCTCAGCGTACTCGACGCACTGGCCGAGGTACATGACCGCGATGTGGCTGGAGATGTGCTTGACGACGCTCAGGTCGTGGGTGATAAACATATAAGAGAGCCCCTGCTGGTCCTGCAGGTCCATCAGCAGGTTGAGGATCTGGGCCTGAATCGAGACGTCCAGCGCCGAGACAGGCTCGTCGCAGACGATGAACCGGGGGTCGGTGGCCAGCGCGCGGGCGATCCCGATCCGCTGGCGGCGCCCGCCGTCCAGCTCGTGGGGATAGCTGTTCATCAGCCGGGGCGCGAGGCCGACGGTCTCCATCAGCTGGCCCACCCGCTCGTACATCTCTTTTTTGTTCTTGTATTTCTTGCTCACGATCAGCGGTTCCGCGATGATCTCGGCGACCGACAGCCGCGGGTTGAGGGAGGCATAGGGATCCTGAAAGATCATCTGCAGCTCCTGCCGGGCCGCCAGCATCTGCTTGCGGTTAAATTTCGTGATGTCCTGCCCGTTGTACAGCACCTCGCCGCTGGTCGGCTCAAGCAGCCGCAGCACCGTCCGCCCGAGGGTGGACTTGCCGCAGCCGGATTCACCCACCACGCCGAGGGTCTGTCCCGCCTCAATGGTCAGATTGACGTCGTCCACCGCATGCAGCTGGCCGGCCGGGGTCGAAAAATATTTTTTCAGGTGTTTGATTTCAAGCATTGGTGTCGCCATTTACCGCACCTCCTCGTCCATCAGATGGCAGCGGATCATATGCTCGCCGTCCCGATGGATGACGGGGATCTCGTGTCTGCACCGCTCGGTGCAGTGGGGGCACCGGGGGTGGAACTTGCAGCCCTCGGGCAGCGCCATCGGGTCGGGCATCAGCCCGTTGATCGGGGACAGCCGCTTTGCGTGGCTGTTCAGCTCCGGCAGGGAACCGAACAGGCCGTCGGTGTAGGGGTGGTGCCGCTTGCCGAGGAAGATATCCTCCGCGCGGCCGTACTCCACCACCTCGCCGGCATACATGACCGCGACCTTGTCACAGGTCTGGCTGACGACCCCCAGATCGTGGGTGATCAGCAGCATCGAGGTGTCCAGCTTGGTCTTGAGGTCATTCATCATCTGGAGCACCTGCGCCTGAATCGTCACATCCAGCGCGGTGGTCGGCTCGTCGGCAATCAGCAGCTTGGGCTCGAGGGCCAGCGCGATCGCGATGACCACCCGCTGCTTCATCCCGCCGGAGAACTGATGCGGATACTCCCGCTTGCGCGCGGCCGGGATGCCGACCATCTCGAGCATCTCGTCGACCTTTTTCTGCTGCTCCTCCTTGGACATATCCGGCCGGTGGAGCCGCAGCGCCTCGAGGATCTGGTCCCCGACCCGGATTACCGGGTTGAGGCTGGTCATCGGGTCCTGAAAGATCATCGAGATGCTCTCGCCCCGGATCACCCGCATCTGTGCCTCGGTCTTCTTGCGCAGATCCTCCCCCTCAAAGAGGATCTCTCCGCTCTTGATCTCGCCGATCCGCTTGGGCAGCAGCTGCATGATCGAGAGGGCGGTGGTCGTCTTACCCGCGCCGGTCTCCCCGACGAGACCCAAGGTCTCCCCCTTGTCCAGACTCAGGGACACCCCGTTGAGGGCATGTACGTCCGCCTCGTCGGTGTGATACTCCACCACGAGGTCCTTGATTTCCAGCAAACGTTCGCTCATGGGTGCCTCCTTAGTTCTTCAGTCTGGGGTCCAGCGCATCCCGCAGGCCGTCGCCCAAAAGGTTGAGCGACATGACCGACAGCGCGATGGCGATACCCGGGAAGATGACAAGATACGGGCTCGAGCGGATGACCTCGCGGCCCTCATAGAGCATGGTGCCCCATTCCGGTGCGGGCGGCTCGATGCCCAGACCCATAAAGCTCAGGGACGAGATGACCAGAATCGCCGCGCCCATCGTCAGGGTCGCCTCGACGATGATCGGCCCGATGGCGTTGGGGATGATGTGCCGCAGGATGATCCGGGCGTTGCTGGTGCCGCAGGCGCGGGCCGCCTCGACGAACTCCTGCCCCTTGATCGAGAGGATGGTCGAGCGGATGACCCGGGCAAAGACCGGGATATAGGCGATGGCCAGCGCGATGAGGAGGTTGACCATGCTCTGTCCGAGCGCCGCGACGATCGAGATCGACATCAGCATCGGCGGGATCGCGAGCAGGATGTCCATCAGCCGCATCAGCACGTCGTCCACACGGCCGCCGTAGTAGCCGGCCACCACACCGATAAAGGCGCCGATCGCAACCGCAATCGACATCGAGATGATGCTCAGCGAGAGGGAGAGCCGTCCGCCGTGGATACTCCGGGCAAAGACGTCGCGGCCGAACTGGTCGGTGCCGCACAGGTGCTCAAGGCTCGGGGTCAGCAGCCGCTGGGACGTGTCCAGACCGATGACAACGGTGTCGTAATCGGCGATAAAATCAGCGAAAACGGCAAGGCCGATCATGACGCAGAGGATGATGAGGCCCAGCATGGCGAGCTTGTTCTTTTTCAGCCGGTGCCAGACTGCGGACACTTGGCTGCGCTTTTTGTAGGTCTGCTTTTCTTCCTGTTCTGTCATCATCCATCTCACCCCTTTGCATACTGTGATTTGACCCGCGGGTCAATAAACGCGTAAATGATATCCACCGCGAGATTGACAAGGCTGTACGCGATGGTCACGAACATGACCGCCGCCATCACTACCGGCGTGTCCTTCATCCGGATCGAGGTGATCATCAGCGTGCCGAGGCCCGGCAGTGAAAAGACCGACTCAATGATGACGGTGCCGCCCAGCAGGTAACCGAAGTCGACGCCGATGACAGTGACAATTGGCAGCAGCGCATTGCGCAGCGCGTGACGCAGCACCACCGAGCTCTCGGTCGCGCCCTTTGCGCGGGCGGTGCGGATGTAATCCTGCCGGATCGCCTCCAGCATCGTCGAGCGGGTCATCCGGGTCAGGGTGGCCATCGTCGACGCCGACAGCGTGAAGGCCGGCAGGATATAGCTCTGCCAGCTGGCGACGCCGGTCGCGGGCAGCCAGCGCAGGTTGAGCGCAAACTCCAGCTGGAGCAAAAGACCCATGACAAAGCTGGGCACCGAGGCGAAGAGCATCGCGATGACCATGCTCACCCCGTCGACGATCGAGTACTGCCGCACCGCTGAAATCACCCCGACCGGCACCCCGATCAGGGTGGCGATCAACATCGCGAAGGTGGACAGTTTCAGGGTTGTGGGGAAGCGGGCGAGGATCTCATCGAACACCGGCAATTTTGTCTGATAGCTCTTGCCGAAATCGCCCTGAAGCACCCCTTTCCAAAATCCAAAAAACCGGGCAAAAAAAGGCTGGTCCAACCCCAGCTCTGCCTCGAGCTTTGCCACCTGCTCGGGGCTTGCCGACTGGCCGAGGATCATCTGGGCCGCATTGCCGGGTGTCAGGCTCATAATGGTAAAGACGATGAAGGAGATGCCCAGCACTACCAGCACCATCATGGCCAGACGCTTGAGGATATACTTTGTCATCCGCATCCACTCCCTAATTGAAAGATTACAGTTACAGTTTTCACATTTTAAGGAAAAAAGAGGAGGCGGAGGTCGGCCTCCACCCCCTCAGGGAGATCAGAGAGCGCTGTGTGCCCTCTGATTATTCAAAATAGAAGTCCCGCAGCATGTAAACGCCCATCGGGTTCGCCTCAACGCCCTTGAGGTCGGCGCAGGTGGTGATGGTGGTCTGCTGATAGACCAGCGGCAGATGATAGGCGTGCTCGAGGATGTTGGCGCAGACCGCGTCATAGGCGGCGACCTTCTGATCGTCGCTGGCCTGTGCGGCAGTATCCAGCAGGTTGCTCAGCTCATCTGTCGTCACATGGGTGATGTTGCCGGTGCTGCCGTAGCAATCCTTGTGGAACTGGCTGTACATGATCGAGTAGGCGTCGAGGAACATCGCGGACCAGGAGCCGATGGTCATCTGGTAATCGCCGTTGGAGTAGACGGCATTGTTATAGGCGCCGCTCTCCATCGGCTCGATGGTGACGTCGATCCCGACCTCAGCCAGCTGGGACTTGATGATCTGGGCGACCTTCTGGTTGGTGTTGTCCTCCTTGAGGCAGAGGGTCAGGGAGAGGCCATTCTCATAGCCGGCCTCCTTGAGGTACGCCTTAGCCTGCTCGGGATCATACACGCTGCCCGGGGTGTCGGCGGAATAGCCGGCGCAGACGGTCGGGATCGGGCTGTTTGCCGGGGTGCCCATACCCTCCAGCGCGCCCACGATGATGTCGTCCTTGTTGATTGCGGCAAAGATCGCCTTGCGGACCAGTTCGTTGGAGAGGATCTCGTCCTCGACGTTCATGTTCAGACTCAGGACACTGGCAGCGTCACAGCTGTACAGCGTCAGATCGGGGTTCGCCTCAACGGTCGGGATGTCGCTGGGATTAACATTCAGGAAGACGTCAATCTCACCGGCCTCCAGCGCGATCAGGCCGGTGTTCTTATCGGTGTAGGGGCGCAGGGTGATGGTCTTGATCTGCGGCGCGCCCGCAAAGTAGTCCTCATTCGCCTCGAGGGTGATGTGGTCGCCGGAGGCCCACTCCACCAGCTTGTAGGCGCCGGTGCCCATCGGGGCGCGGGCGATCTCATCGTCGGTGTGCGCCTCGCAGTATGCCTTGCTCATGATCGAGAAGAAGGGCGATGCCAGCGAGCCCAGCATGCCGCCGAACGGGGTGTTCAGGTGCAGCACAACGGTGTGCTCATCGGTCGCCTCAACGCTCTCGATGCACTTGGTCATATCGGCTGCCCAACCGGCGGCGATGGTCCGCTCGATCGAGTAGACCACATCCTCCGGCGTCAGAAGGCTGCCGTCCTGAAATTTGACTTCCTTGTTCATTGTGATGGTGTAGGTCAGCCCATCCTCCGAGACCTGAATGTCATCGCAGAGGAACGGCTCATAGCCGCCGTTGCCGTCCGGCACGGTCAGGGTATCGTAGAGCGCATAGGTGACAGTAAAGGTGTTCATGTTGGCCACGTTCATCGGGTCCAGTGTGCTGGGCTCGCCGCTCATGCCGTAGACCAGAGAGGTCCGCGGCCCGTCGGAAGCGGCAGAGGAATCCCCGCCGCCGCAAGCCACCAGCGAGAGCGCCATCACAGCTGCCATCGCAAGTGCCAGAATCTTTTTCATGCTTTTCTCCCCTTTTTCCTGTTAAAACGATTTTCTTTTCGTCTTGGCGATAAATCACGCTGTCCTATATTGTAGCAATATTCGGTGGGATTTGTCAATTCCAAAACCAAAATTTTGTATTTTATTTCAGCGTTATTCCTCATATTTATTCAAATAGGTCTGTTTTTTTCGCGTCCTGCTCCATTTTTTATATTAAAGGTAGTATAAAAGGGAGAACCCCCAAAAGAGGTTCTCCCCTGAATAGACGATTCCGTCAGCCCAGACAGATTCCCATGCTGCGGGCCAGCTCGACCATCGCGCAGTCGGGCGGCACCAATTTGCTCTTGCCGGCGATCTCGGGCAGCGGGTTATCGGTCACGACTCCATTGACCATCGCGACTGCGACCCCGTACTTCTCCTTCGCGACCAGACGGGCGGCATACGCGCCGAACTGGGTCGCCAGCACCCGGTCGTAGGCCGATGGGGTGCCGCCGCGCTGCATATGGCCCGGCACACAGACCCGCGTCTCAAAGCCGGTGACCCGCTCGATCTCCTCCGCAATCCGGTTGGTTGCGGTCTTGACGCCGGCCGCCGCGCGGGCCGCAGCCCGCTCCTTCTTCTTCATCTTGGCTTCCTGCTTGTCATAGGCGCCCTCGGCTACCGCGAGGATCGAGAAGGTACGGCCCTTGGCGTTGCGCTTTTCGATGGCGCGGATGACGTTGTCCATATCGTAGGGCATCTCCGGGATCAGGATGATGTCCGCGCCGCCGGCGATGCCGCTGTACAGGGTCAGCCAGCCCGCCTTATTGCCCATCAGCTCAATGACCATAACCCGGCGGTGGCTGGAGGCGGTGGTATGGATCCGGTCGATCACCTCGGTGGCAATGTCCACCGCAGTGTGGAACCCGAAGGTCACATCGGTGCCCCAGATGTCGTTGTCGATGGTCTTGGGCAGGCCGATGATGTTCAGCCCCTCCTGCGAGAGCAGGTTTGCAGTCTTATGGGTACCGTTGCCGCCCAGACAGAGCAGGCAGTCGAGCTTTGCCTTTTTATAGGTCTTCTTCATCTCGGCGACCTTGTCCACCTTGTCCTCCTCGATGACCTGCATCATTTTGAAGGGGGTCCGCTTGGTGCCGAGGATGGTTCCGCCCTGCGTCAGAATGCCGGAAAAATCGCTCTGCTTCATCTCGTGCCAGTCGCCGGTGATCAGACCGGAATAGCCATCCCTGATGCCGACGATCTCCACATCGGCGCCAAATTCCTCATACAGAGCCTTTGCCGCGCCGCGGATGGTCGCGTTCAAGCCGGGGCAATCACCGCCGGAAGTCAGGATTCCTACGCGCTTTGTCATGTTTCTCCCTCCTGCGCACCCATGCGCCGGGCAGCCGGGGCAGCCGGGCACAAGCACTTATTTCTTAATTTAAAGAGTATTCTTTCCCGGGCAGTTTGTCAATATCATCCGCCTGTATTGTCTTTCTGACCAGACATAGAAAAATTTTTCTTATTTTTTCCTTTTTAGAGTGTTGACAAAGTCGATTTTGCGAGATATAATAATCAAGCACGTTGCGGAATTGTGTAAAGGTAGCACGGCAGACTCTGACTCTGTTTGTGAGGGTTCGAATCCTTCTTCCGCAACCATTCAACGGCAGCAGTCGACTCTCTGCTGCCGTTTGATTTCGGGGTATAGCGCAGCTGGTAGCGCGCTTGGTTCGGGACCAAGAGGCCGGGAGTTCAAGTCTCCCTACTCCGACCAAAACGCCGCGGACGGAAAATCGTCCGCGGCATTTTTGTTTTTTTGTTTTCTCGGATCATCCCGCCGCAGCCCTTTGGGGCGATGGTACGGCTCAAAAAGCGCTTTCGTCCTCAGATATGGCCGCTTTTCTCCGGCGGTCGAGATGCCGGTTCAACGTTTCAAACATACAGCAAGAGGGGGAGCTGCCCTGTGCGCAGACCCCCCTCTTATTTTTCCCTTTCAAGGAGATGCCGCCCCGGGCAGATGTGAGCACAGGGAAATCACCCGATCACCCGGCATCGCACCCCGGCAGCCACGGCGCGAATCTCCTCCGGCCGCGGGGGCTCGGTCCCCTCCCGCAGCACCTTTGCGCTGGCAGCGGCGACCGCCGATGCCGCGAGCTGTTCCAGAGCTTCTCCCGACGGCGCGCCCTGCCCCTGCTGTCCGGCGAGCCAATCCGCCAACACCGCCGTCATCGTATCCCCTGCCCCGACGGTGCTTTTCGCTTCAAGGCGAGGCGGAACCGCCAGCACCGCCTGCGAGGCGGTGACAAAGACCGCGCCCTCGGCCCCGAGGCTGACTGCGGCGAGCTGAACGCCCGCCCCAAGCAGCTGCCTGCGGGCCGCGCCGACAACGTCGGCCAGTTCCGGCAGCGGCATGCCGCAGAGTGTCTCCAGTTCCGCCCGGTTCGGCTTTGCCACCGCAGGGCCGCCAGCGAGGCCGAGCCGGAGCCCCGCGCCCGAACTGTCGAGCAGGACCTTTGTCCCGGCGCTGCGGCAGATTTCCGCCGCCCGCGCGTACCAGTCCTCCGGGATCCCCTGCGGCATACTGCCCGCGAGGACCACCACCGCTTCCCGGGGCAGGCTGCGGAGTTTTTCCTCCAGCGCGGCCAGCGATGCGGCATCTGCCTGCGGACCGGGCTCATTGAATTCGGTCGTCACTCCGCTCTTGAGGTCAATCACCTTGGTGTTGGTGCGGCACTCCCCGGCCAGCCGGACAAAATCGCACCGGATCCCCTCGGCCCGCAGCCGCGCGAGGAGCACATCCCCCGCGCCGGCGCCCAGCAGTCCCAGCGCCTCGGTTTTTTTCCCGAGTGCGTGCAGCACCCGGCTGACATTGATCCCCTTGCCCCCCGCGTCCCCTCTCGGAGCGCGCAGCAAATTGGTACCGCCGCACAGCAGCCCCTCAACCGCCGCCGTGCGGTCCCATGCCGGGTTGAGGGTTACGGTATAAACCGCCGTTTCCTCCATCTCGCTCTCTCCTCCTGTCCGCTCCGCCGCACCAAAGAGGGCCGGCGGCGGTCGATATTGGCTCTTCTTCTCCTCATTTTATTGTTTTTTTGCCTTTTCCGCAACCAGCTTTTCCTCCGCCGCCTCAAGGGGTTGCAATTCATGGGATAAACCTTTAAAATAGGGGGGCGGCATGCCGCTTTGCGCGCGGCCCATAAATATGAAACAGAGGACGGTGCACGAATATGGCTGAATTCAAATATGAAATTGTGGAACGGATCGCGGTGCTCTCCCAGAGCCCGAACGGTTGGGAGCGGCAGCTGAACCTCATCAGCTGGAACGACCGGGAGCCCAAATACGACATCCGCGACTGGGCGCCGGACGGCAACAAGATGGGCAAGGGAATCTCCCTCTCCCGCGATGAGCTCGCGATCCTCAAGGGGATCCTCGCTGATATGGAAATCTGAGCCATGGACTACAAAGAGGAATTTATCCGGATCTTTCAGGAAAACATTCACAGGGAGGGCGCCGGTGCGCTGCTGAGCTGGATGCAGACCACCGACTTTTTCACCGCGCCTGCCAGCACCCGCTTTCACGGTGCATGCGAGGGCGGACTGGTCATGCACAGCGTCAATGTCTATCGCGTGCTCTACCAGCGCTTTTTCACCGAGGGGGAAAACCCGGAGAGCTATGCGATCTGCGGGCTGCTGCACGACCTGTGCAAAGCCAATTTTTACAAGCCCGGCTTTCGGAATGTGAAGAATGAGGAGACCGGCGCATGGGAACGGGTTCCCAGCTATTCGGTGGCGGACGCATTTCCCTACGGGCATGGCGAGAAGAGCGTCTATCTGATCGAGCGGTTCGTGCGGCTCAAGCCCGCCGAGGCCGTCGCAATCCGCTGGCACATGGGCGGGTTCGACGACTCCGCGCGGGGCGGCAGCTTTGCGATCAGCGAGGCCTACCGCGCCTATCCGCTCGCCGTCAAGCTGCATCTCGCCGATCTCGAGTCCACCTATCTGGTGGAGCGCGGGACCAGCGCAGTAAATCGGAAGTGAGTGCTTCCGATTTTTTCTTTATCCGCTTGTTTTTCCCCGCGGGCCGATCATCTCCACCGTATACTCGCGGCCAAACCGGGAAGGGAGGGACTTCATGTCAATCCATCTTGCAAAGCTGTCTGCGCTGCCGGGGTGGCCGCAGCAGCTCTCCGACCGCCGACAGCGCGGCAGGCTGGCGGCGGTGCTGCTGCTTGCAGCGGTGCTTCGTTTTCTGCCCGCTGTGCTCTATTTCAACTATTTTGACCTCGGCCCCTACAACATTCCCTGGTCGATCTACGGCGCGCAGGACCGGTTTGGCCTCTACAGCAACCCGGCAATGGCGGAATTCGGGCTGGACTATCCCCCCATTTTTCCCTTTCTGCTCAGCCTTGTCGGCTCCCCGGTGCTCTGGGCGCATGAGAGCGGCTGCTGGCCGGTTGAGATGTTCTGCATCAAGCTGTTTCCCGTTCTCGCGGATCTCGCGCTGACCGCGCTTGTCTGGCTCGTCGCCGCCGACCACCGGTTTGCCGAACCGTGGCAGCCCGCGCTGCTGTGGGCGCTGAATCCCTCGATGATCCTGAACAGCGGATTCTGGGGACAGGCGGACAGCTTTTTGCTCTTCTTCCTGCTGGCCATGTTCTGGGCTTTGGAGCGAAGCAAACCGGTGGCCGCCTCCCTGATCTTTGCGCTCGGATGCCTGACCAAGCTCCAGATGTGTTACTTTGCCCCGGTTCTTCTGCTGGGCTTTCTCCTGCTTCGGCTGCGCCCGGCGCGATGGATCGGCGCGCTTGCCGCGGGCGGCGCGGTGGGATTTTTGGGCTGGTATCCCTTTATGCGCCGGGGCGAGTGGTTGGCGCTGCCGCTGCGGATCTATCTGGGCGGCTACGGCAAATACAGCTTTGTCAATGCCAAGGCCGCAAACCTGTATGCCTTTGGCAATCATTATCAGCAGCCGGACAGCGAGATCTGGTTTTGCGGCATCTCCTTTTCGGCCATCAGCAATCTCGCCATCGCCGCCGCGCTGCTCTGGCTGGTCTGGTGCGGCATCCGCGCGGTGCGGCGCAGATCCCTGCCGCCCTTATGCCTGATCGCACTGGTCTATCTCGAGGTTTTGTTCCTCTTCACCACCCGCCAGCATGAGCGGTATCAGCTGCCGGCGCTGGTTCTGTCACTGCTCTGGTGGATGATCTGTCGGGAGAAAAAGGCCGTCCGTTTTTTCCTGTTTTTCACCCTGATTACCCTCATCAATCAGTCCTATGTCATCTTTGCAGACAACCACCCCGCGACGGCCGGCTTCTTCTCGATGCTCGAGGCGCCGACCGCTGCAGTCAATCTGCTGGCCTTCCCGGTGCTCTGTGTCGCTGTGGCGCACTCCTTCCGGCAGCCTCCATCCTCACCTTCCCAGAAAGGAGCAGTGTAATATGCGTGCGCATCCTTCGCGGCTTTCCTCTCTCTTGCTGCGGGCCTTCACCGGCGTCTTCTGCCTCTTGTTTCTGGCAATCACCGCTGCCGTCCTGTTTGCCACCGAGCGCCATCCGGAGGAGTACACCTATTCCCTGCAGCCCGCCCGCATGCTGCTCTTTGTCCTGTTTTGGGCGGCGCTCTTTGCCGGTGTTTTCTGGCTCTGCCGCCGCTTTGGCGACCTTCTTTGCCGCCATGAGCGCTGGATTGCCGCCGCGATGGTCGCGGTTTTGGCGGCGGGCAGCCTCTTGGCAGGATGGCTGCTACAGGTGGACACCCTCAATGATGTGCGCGCTGTCTTTCTGACGGCGCAGGGGCTCGCACGGGAGGGCGCGATTCCCGCAGATTTTCTGGGGTATTTCTATATCCGCCCCAACAATATCGCCTCTGCGGTCTTTCTCTCCCTCTGGCTGCGGGTCACCGCACTCTTCGGCTGCGCGGATCCCGGCTTTTCGGCGCTCCTGCTCAATGCGCTGCTGATCGCCCTCAGCGGCGCTCTGCTGCGCCTGCTGGTCCGCGAGATTGCCGGCCCGGTCGCCGGCCTGCAAGCCCTCTTTGCCCTTTTGACCTGCATTCCCCTTTACGCTTACGCAGCGATCTATTATAGCGATCTCTATGCCATGCCCTTTGTGGCGGGGGCGCTGCTGCTTTACTGCCGCACCCGCCGCGCCGAGGGCCGGCGGCATCTGCTGCTGCTTTTGAGCTGTGGTCTGCTGCTGGGAATCGGGATCTGGATCAAGGTGTCGGTCGGCGTGGTCGCCATCGCCATGCTGATCCACACCCTCTTTCAGGGCAAGCTTCGCGCATTGCTGCGCTTTTTGGCGCTGGCGGGACTTCCCATTCTCCTCTTTCTGCTGGCCGGCAATCTGCTCAGCGCGCAGCTGCTGCCGGATGCAGAGCAGCGACAGAGCGCCCCCCTGCCCTATAACCACTGGATCATGATGGGGCTGGAGGGGGACGGACGTTGGAACAACGCCGACGAGGTGTTCAGCGCGAGTTTTGGGGATCCCTCCCTCGCCGCTGCCGCCGATTGGGAGGTCATCCGGCAGCGGGTTGCCGGATACGGGCCGCTCGGGATGGTGCAGCTGTGGGCCCGCAAGACTATGTACAGCTTTGGAGACGGCACCTACAATGTGGCCTCGATGCTGGACGATAACCCCCTTCGGCCGAACTTTCTGCACGGGATTTTGCTGTACGGCTCCCCGCACTATCTGCTCTTCTTCTACCTGTGCACCTCCCTCTACTGCCTGATCCTCGCCGGCGCTGCGCTGCGCGCGGGGCGGGATCTGCTGACCGGCAGGTCCGCTGCGGATCCTGTCTTTCTGCTCCGGCTGTGCCTGTTCGGATTTTGGCTCTTTATGATGCTGTGGGAATCCAATGCCCGCTATCTGGTTCACTATCTGCCGGTCCTTTACAGCTGCGCATTTCTCGGCGGGGACAAAGCGCAGGCGCATCCCGCTTCTTTGCAGGCGGAAAAGGACGCCTCCTAAGCGAATGGGTCCGGTAAATCTGCCGCTTTGCGCGGGCAAAAAACAAAGAAGGCATCCGTTGAGAGATTCTCTCGAGGGATGCCTTCTTTTATCAGCCAATTATGAACCAATTATGACCCAATTCAGATCCTGATCCTGCCAAGATTACAGTCCCAGACCGGCGAGCAGCTTCGCCTTCGGCATAAAGCCGACGCTGCGCTTATCCTCCTTGCCGCCCCGGAAGAGCACCACGGTCGGGATGCTCATCACACCGTAGCGGACCGCCAGCTCCTGCTGCTCATCCACATTGATCTTGCCCACAACAACCTTGCCGGCCAATTCCTCGGACAGCTGGTCGATCACCGGCCCCATCATCTTGCAGGGGCCGCACCACGTCGCCCAGAAATCCACAAGCACCGGCTTGTCACTGTTCAAAACAACCTGCTCAAAATTCTCCTTCGTGATCTCGAGTGCCATATTTCTTGCCTCCTTTAGTTGCTTTTGGGGGATATTTTTCTTTGTTTTCTATATTATACCAGTATGGTATAGTTTTTGCAAGCCCCTTTTTATTTTTTCTGTTTTTCTCTTTGATATCCCCGGCTGTCACCCCTGCAGATGCCCCGCGGCAGCAAGGACACAGACAAAGAGGGATCCCCCCCGCTCTTCCACCGGCAGGGGATCCCTCTATTTTTTCTTTGCTTCAGCTTACTTTTAGCTGAGCAGCTTTGTCAGTTTTTCCAGCACCAGATCCGAGAGGGAATGCTGTTTTCCCTCTTCGGGGCGCGGGGGTGCGGGGGGATGCGGTTTTCCCTTGGGGGGTGCCGCCTCCCGCGCCGGCTCCTGTGCCGGCTCTTCCGCTGCAAGCTGGATCCGCCCCGCTCTGTGGCCGACCTCCTCGCTCTGGGCGAGGGTCTCCTGCGCCGCCTTCTGGATGCGTTCCGCCGCCGCTTTCAGCGAGGCATAGGCGTCGTCCATCTGCCGCTCCACCGCCGCAAGCTGTTCCTGCAGCTGCCGGATGCTGCGGTTCATCTCCTCCGCGCCCGCCTGCGCCGCGCGCTGGCGCTCCTGCGCCGCCTGCTGTGCATCCTCCTGCAGATGCACCGCCGCGCGGTTGGCGTCGATGAGGATCTTGTCCGCATCCCGCTGGGCGTGTGCCGTCGTGCGGGCGGCCTCCTGATGGGCCTGATCCAGCACCCTCTGTGCCTCCTTGCGGGCGGTCTCGGCCTGCTGCTCGATCTCCGCCTCCCGGGCCTTCCAACTCTCCAGCATCGTCTCCAGCTCACCGATCCGGCTGCACAGGCCATCCTTCTCGGTGCTGAGGCTCTCGATCTGTTCCGACTGCCGCTGCGCCTTCTCCCGCTCCTGCAGCAGTTCCTCCTCCCGCTTCTGCAGCTCCTCCAGCTGGCCGCGCAGCTGCTGGGTCTGCTCCTGCAGGGCGGAGTGTTCCTTTCGCAGTGCATAGTTGTTTTTCTCGGCATCAAACAGCTTTGCACGGAAGGTCTCGCTCTCCTTTTTCGCCGCGGTGACCTCCTGCTCCAGCCGTTTGCTGGTCTGGGTCTGCTCGGTCAGCTTCTCGTCTACCGACCGCGCATACTCCATCACCCGGTGCTTTTCCTCCTCCGCATCGGTCATCTGGGATTCCAGCTTGGCAATCTGCTCATCGAGCTCCTGCCGGCGGACGGCGTTCGCCTTCATCATCGTGTCAATGGCCGCCAGCACATCCTTTTTGCGGAATCCCAGCAGCGCTGTCGGCAGCGGGTGTCCCTGCATGGGATCCTCCGCCGGCTTTTCCGGCGTCAGCATCTTCTTGTTCTCTTCCATCTGCCTCTCTCCCTCTCTTCGACCCTTGGGGCGCCGTCGCAATCGTTGTCCTTAGTTTTAAATTATACCATCTGAAAACGTCGAACAAAAGGTCTTTTGTAAAAAAGCCGCCGCGTTCCCTTCGCAGGGGCAAAAAAACTGCGGGTGTGTGCCACCCGCAGTTTTGATCTCTTATTGTTTGCCGTGGTTGTTCAGCAGGCTGAGCACATCGTCGTAATAGCTGCCGTCATCCGAATCGCCCTCTGCCGAGCTGCTGAAGGTGACCTCGCCCGAGAGCTTCTGGCGGAAGAGCTGGCCGAACGGGTCGCTGCCCTGAAATCCGGTATCGCTGCCCGAACCCTCTTTCTGGCCCTTTTCCGCATCCTGAGCGGCCTGTCCCTCAAAGCCGGTGGCGATCACCGTGATCCGCATCTCGTCCGCCATCGTCTCATCAAAGGCGGCACCCCAGCGGATGTTGGCGTCGGGATGTGCAGAGGAGGGGAGCCGCGCCGCGGCAGTCTCGACCTCCTCCAGCCCGATGTCCGGCGAAGAGGTGATGTTGATGATGACGCCGCGCGCGCCGGAGATGCTGGTCTCGAGCAGCGGCGAGGAGATCGCGGCCTCGGCCGCCTCCTCCGCCTTGGTCGAACCGCTGGCGGAGCCGACGCCCATGTGGGCCTGTCCGGCATCCTTCATGACGCTGCGCACATCGGCGAAGTCGAGGTTGATAAAAGCGGGCACGTTGATCAGTGCAGAGATGCTCTCCACGCCCTGACGCAGCACATTGTCGGCCGCCTCAAACGCATTGAGGAGGGTGATCTTCTCCTGACTGATCATCTTGAGCCGCTCATTGGGGATCACGATCAGGCTGTCCACCTGCTCACGCAGGTTGGTGATGCCCTCCTCGGCGAGGACCATCTTCCGCTTGCCCTCAAAGGCAAAGGGCTTGGTGACGATGCCGACGGTCAGGATGCCCAGGTCATGGGCCACCTCAGCCACCACAGGGGCTGCACCGGTGCCGGTGCCGCCGCCCATGCCGGCGGTGATAAAGACCATCTGTGCCCCCTTGAGCACATTGGCAATCTCGTCCTTGCTCTCCTCGGCGGCCC
>CALXIJ010000006.1 GCA_944388335.1 uncultured Pygmaiobacter sp. | reverse complement strand
AAAATCCTCACCTTGCAGGAATACTGCGGCGATGTGATCAACTTCAAAACCTACTCCAAGTCCTACAAAATGAAGCGCCGGATTGAAAACCCGGAGGAAAACCGGGCGATCTTCCTCAATGTCCACGAGCCTATCATTGACCGTGTGACTTGGGAAAAGGTGCAAAGCCTGCAAACCACCCGGCGCAGACGGCCTATCGTCACACAGGAGTCCAGCGCCTTTTGTGGCTATCTGAAATGCCCGGAGTGCGGCGGCAATTTGAATTTCCATTTTAACCAGGGCAACCACGACATCAAGTTTTTCAGTTGCCGCAACCATAATTCCGGGCTCCGCAAATGCTCGTCCACCCACTATATTCGGCTGGACTTCTTAGAACAGGTCGTGCTCTACGAGATCCATCGTCTGGCCTGTTTTGCTAACGAGTACGAAAACGACTTTATTAAAGCGATGGTGGGCCGCTCGGCAAAGGTGGCGGAAAATGACCGGGTACGCAAGAAGCGGGAGCTGGACGGGCTGCTGGCCCGGGACAAGGAACTGGATATGCTCTTTGAGCGTCTCTATGAGGACAATGTGTCCGGCAAGATCGACGATGCCCGGTTTGCCAAAATGTCCAAGCGGTATGAGCAGGAACAGGGCGAGAACGCTGGACGAATTAAGGCGCTGCGGTTGGAGCTGAAGAAGCTGGAAGATAAGCGAATGGATGTGGATATCTTTTTGGAAACGGTGCGCCGCTATACCGACGCCACCACCATCACCAAGCGCATGGTTGCCGAACTCATTCAGTACATTGAGGTTTATCCGGCGGTCAAGGAGGACGGTGTTACCAATCAGCGGGTGACGATCCACTATAACTGCATCGGCGCTTTTGAGGTACCGGATCGCCGGAAGATCCCCGAGCGGGATATTCTTTTGGAAACGAGAAAAGGCGTAGCACTAAGCTACGCCCCCACACAGATCGCTATGTAGATTTGGAAATAAAAATGCGGAGTATCATCAGCAGACCTTTTCAGATCCTTTAATGATACTCCGCATGGTCCGAGTGGCGAGACTTGAACTCACGGCCTCTTGACCCCCAGTCAAGCGCGCTACCAGCTGCGCCACACCCGGATATTTGCCAACTCTTCACGAGTCAGCTTTATTATTATACTGAATCAAAACTTTTTTGTCAATCATTTCTTGCAAAAAAACTTTCTTTTTTCTTTTCTTTGCGAAAATCTACCAGCTCTCGCTCATCAATATCTCGTCCTTTTTCTCATATAATAGCTTTTGAGGGAGGGATCACTATGAAGGACCACAAGCGGAATCGTCGTCGAAAAGAAGCAATCAAGCATGATTATCTTGCAGGATATGCGGCAAACGAACGGGTTTTTGCCGGCTTTGCTGCGCAGGAAATGCAACATCTTCCCCACTGGCCCGATTCACCGCTCGAACATTCCGAAAATGGACTTGGCAGCGAAGAATGGGAACACTTTAATTTCGAGCAAGATGATTTTTAAAACAGAATCAAAAAAGAGCGGTGGAACTTCCATCGCTCTTTTTCTTTTTTATTGATTCTTCAGCGCACGCGCCAATCCCCGCAGCAATCTTCCCATGCCGCCTTTCCGGTTGCAGACATCCAGCAGCGCCTGTGCTGTCTCGTAGTCAATCCGCCCTCCGGACATCAGCACCGCATTTTTGACCGGGAACTCCGAGGTCATCTGTCGGATCAACTTTTTATTCAATTCCGGAGAATCCGAAAAACGGATTGACCTCTCCCCCACCTTGCGGGCAACCGCTCGGAGAATCCGCCCCGGCAAGGTGACCGAAAGCTCCTGCAAGGTGGAATCAAAGTCAAATTCTCCCGGCCTTGCCGCGCGATTTTCCTTTGGCAGTCCCGGGTGCAATGTGCAGAACTGTTCATCTGGGAAACGATTATCCGTCACCTTTCCATACGCACTATCTGCGCGATATGCCGCCGGCAGATCGGCCAGCGGTGCAGCGAGAATCTCCATCTCCCCACGCAGCGGCAACTCGCGGCTGGATGCGCCGATGCGAATTTCGCATTTTCCGCCCTCAAGCACAAAGTCATGCGCCGCCACCGAATAAAAGGCAAAACTCCTCACGGAAAGATTGAGGTTGACCCGCTTGGTTTCTCCCGGTTCCAATGCAACCTTGACAAACCCAATCAGCTCCTGTTCCGGCTGAAATGCCGCGGATCCCTCTCGATGCAGATAACACTGACAGATTTCCGCACCCGCACGGGTGCCGGTATTGGTGACCGAAAAGGAGATCTCTGCGGCACCGCTGCCGTCATACTGCGCGGGAAGTGCCAAATCCGAATAGGAGAAATTGGTATAGGAGATACCGTATCCAAACGGAAACTGCACCGGTTTTTGGGCGGTATCGTAATATCGATACCCCACATAAATACTCTCGTTGTAGCTGACATAGCGGGGCCCCATCGGGTAGTGATAATACGCCGGTGTATCCTCCAAATGAATCGGCCAAGTCTCTGCGAGCTTTCCACTGGGGCAAACTTCCCCCCAGAGCAGCTGGCAGGCCGCTTCCCCAATTCCCTCACCGCCGAGATACAGCCCGAGCAGCGCATCTGTCTGATCCAGCCACGGCAGTTCCACCGGGCTGCCGCAGGAGAGAACTACGACCAGCTTTTTCCCCGTCTTCGCCAAGGCCTCGACCAGCGGCGCCTGCATCTGCGGCAGAGAGAGGTGAACACGGTCCACCCCCTCATTCTCGAAATCATCGGTAAGCCCTAAGAAGAGCACGATCTTATCACAGTTCTGTGCCGCTGCCACCGCCTCATCACGGAGCTTCTGCGCCGCTTTGCCGGTTTGATCCTCAGCCCATCCCATCGAGAAGCGGACTTCATATCCCATCCGCTTTGCCGCATCAAGCGGGCTTTCCAATCGGCGCGCGTTGACGATCGAACTTCCGCCCCCCTGATAGCGTGGAAACTTTGCCATCTGCCCCACAAAAAGGATCTTTTCTTCCTTTTTGAGCGGAAGCGCACCCTCATTTTTGAGCAGCACAGCTGATTGCTCGAGCGCACGGACCGCCAGCAGATGTCCGGCATCCGGATCACAGGGCACCGGCGCACTGTTCTCTGCCGCTTCAAATACAAATCGCAGAACTCGGCGCACCACTCGATCCAGCTCTTCTTCTGACAAGCAGTTCGACTTCACAGCTTCAACAATGCGGCGATCATTCGCACCGCCGTTGCCCGGCATCTCAAGATCCAATCCGGCACGAATCCCCTCAGCACGATCATTGACTGCGCCCCAATCACTCATTACAAGGCCGTCAAATCCCCACTTTTCCCGCAGAATTTCGGTCAGCAGCTGCCGGTTATCCGCAGAATAGACCCCATTGATGCGGTTGTAGGAACACATTACGGTGCTCGGCTTTGCCTCTTTTACCGCAATTTCAAAGGCACGCAGATACAGTTCATGGAGAGCGCGCTCATCCACTTCGCTGCTAATCGACATTCGCAGCGTCTCCTGATTATTGGCGGCAAAGTGTTTGAGGCTGCACCCTACCCCATGCTTTTTCAATCCCTGAATAAAGCCGGACGCCATCTTGCCAGAGAGCAGAGGATCCTCTGAATAATATTCAAAACTTCTGCCGCACAGCGGGCTGCGCTTGATATTGACGCCGGGCGCGAGCAAGGTGGTAACCCCCTGCGCGCGGCATTCTGCGCCAATCGCCTCTCCCACGGCGCGTGCGAGTCCTGCATCCCACGAGCAGGCAAGGGTCGCCTCGGTTGGACAGCAGGTGGCCTTTACAGTCGGCCCGTCATTTTCTGCTGTGTGCTCCGGATCTTCTTTGCGCAGACCGGTCGGCCCATCCGCCATAAAGACCGACGGCACCCCTTTCGCTTCAATGGGTTCGGTCGTCCACGAGGTCAGGCCGGAACAGAGCGAGGCCTTTTCCTCCAATGTCAGACTCTGCAAAACAGATTCGATTTTCTCCGGATCGATCAAGATTCCTTTCCCTCCTTGCCGCGCTGTTCCAGATCCCTGATAATCCGGCTGTACATCGCGTCATCAATCTTATAAAATTTGCGGTAAACGCCATAGCTTGCGAGGATCAGCACCAAGGGCAATGCAATCATCGACACCCTCAAAAACAGGGTCGCACTGTCCGGAATCGAGGCAACCAGCGCATTGGCCTGTTGTTTGATCTCGGCCGTGGTGAGGGTTGTACTCTTTTCCAGCGCACTAATTTCATTGGAATACCGGTTCAGCCCGGAGGCCGCCAAGGTAAACGCAAAGATCCCCGCCTGAATCGCGCTGGCAAGTTTGGTGATAAATGGGTTCAGGCTGAAGATGATGCTCTCATTTCGGGTTCCCAGCTTCCACTGTCCATATTCAATCGTGTCGGCAAGCAGCACGAGATTGAGCAGCTGGATGATTGCCTGACCAGCAAAGAGCACCAGCCCGATCACACACAGCACCGCCATATTCATCGGCAGCAGATAGCCCACCAGCATAAAGCTGAGATATCCCAGAACCACCATTAAAATGGCAAGCCCGAACAGATGGCGGCGGTCCATATTTTTCGAGATGCGGGGATACAGTGCCAAGGTGACAATCTGCGCAACGCCGATGGCAAGCGCGAAGATGGTGAACTCCATCCCGCCATAGACGCCATAATCAAAATAGAAGAACTGCATTCCAAAACCGGTCGTCGTATAATAGCCGATATTGAAGAGCAGCATGCAGACGATGATGGCGAGCAGCTGGTCATTTTTGAGAATTACCCGCACCATACCGCCAAGGCCGGTGTGGCTCTGTGCCGATGTGACCGTGTTTTTGTGTTCCTGTACCCCCAGTACGACCAAGAGCTGGCAGCCGATAAAAAGCAGAGCGATCACAATGGCGATACCGCGGTACATCGTGCTCATCTTTCCCATCTGGGTCACCAGCGGCACCGCAGCGGTAACGAGGAAGAGACCGATGTTCGCTCCGATCCGTGCCAGAGAAGAGACGCTCTCCCGCTCACGAGGGTTGATTGTCAGGCTGGGCAGCATGCTCCAGTAGGAAATGTCGTTCATCGTATAGGTCATCCCCCAGAGGATATAGGTCAGGGCGAAGACCACCAAGAACGCCCCTTGGCTCAGCGCAAAATCTGAGAAAAGCAGCACAATAAAGATGCTGTTGAGCACCGCACCGGTGATGATATAGGGTTTGAACTTCCCCCAGCGGGTATGGGTGTTGTCGATAATCGTTCCCATCATCGGGTCGTTGATGGCATCCCAGATCCGAGCAATGACCATCACAATACCGACCCCGGCCAGCTGCCAGTCGCTCAACCCCACCGCAAGGGTGAGATAGGTCATGATAAAATTGTTCACCAGCGTATAGGCCGCATCCCGTCCAATACAGCCAAAGCCAAAACTATACCTTGTTCTGCGGGATACCATCTCGTTGGTCTCTTGCATAGGATCCTCCCCTTTTTCACCAATCGCCGCATTGCAGGTGCAATGGCAATACACCGCAATTCGATGTTCTATTTACAAGACCAGAGGACCGCAGCGGTCGCGCTGCCGCAGCGGTCCTCCGTCCGCCGTGCTCCCCTGCATCTGAGGAGCGCAGCCATCATTTCTGTCCCTTGATCCGATCCCAATAAGCCTTTGCCGCCTGCTCGATCTTATTTTCCCCATATTCATAATAGGTCACCCCGACCAGCGCATCCGGCAGATACTGCTGCGCGACCCAGTGGTTGGGATAATCATGCGGATAGAGGTAGTTCTGCCCTTTTACCTTTGCATCTGCGCCGTCATAGTGCTTGTTTTGCAGCTGGCGCGGCGGCGGTCCGATGCGGCCCCGCCTCACATCCTCCCGCGCGGCGATGATCGCATTGTGGGCGGAATTGCTCTTCGGCGCAGTGGCAAGCAGGATCACCGCATCGGCGAGCGGAAGCTGTGCTTCGGGCAGGCCAAGCTGGAGCGCGCTGTCGACACAGGCTTTCACAATCGGGATCGCCTGCGGATAGGCAAGGCCGATATCCTCCGCCGCAATGACGAGCAGCCGCCGGCAGGCGGAGAGCAGATCCCCCGCCTCCATCAAACGCGCCAAATAATGGATCGCAGCGTCCGGATCGGATCCCCGGATGCTCTTTTGCAGCGCCGAGATGGTATCATAATGATGATCGGAATCCCGGTCATAGTTCATGCTGCTGCGCTGCGAGACCTGCAATGCCATTTCCCGGGTAATCCGCTTGACGCCGTTCTCCGCCTTTGCCGCGCCGCAGAGCAGCTCCAGCCCGCCGAGCCCCTTGCGCAGATCCCCGCCGCAGGCGGTGGACATCAGTTCCATCGCGTCTGGGTCGATCTCGATTTGGCAGCCGCCCTCTTTCTCAAGCAGCCCCTTGGCACGCTCGAGCGCCGCGCGCAGATCTGCCGGTTCGAGCGGTTTGAACTCAAAGACGGTGCAGCGGGAGAGCAGCGCCGTGTAGACATAGAAATAGGGATTTTCGGTGGTGGAGGCAATCAGGGTGATGCTGCCGTCCTCAATGCACTCCAGCAGGCTCTGCTGCTGTTTTTTGTTGAGGTACTGAATCTCATCGAGATAGAGCAGGATTCCGCCGCTGCCCATCAGGGTTCCGATCTCCCCGATCACCGTCCGGATGTCCGAGGTGGAAGCCGAGGTGCCATTGAGCTTGTGCAGCCGCATCCCGCTGTTCTCCGCAATGATCCGCGCCACCGTCGTTTTGCCGACCCCCGGCGGGCCGTAAAAGATCATATTCGGCACCCTGCCGGCCTCAATGTTGCTGCGAAAGACGGTGCCGGGCGCCAGCAGCTGCCGCTGCCCGAAGACCTCATCCAGCGTCTTGGGGCGCAGCCGGTCTGCCAGTGGACTATTCATCTCTTTCTTCCTCCTGTCGGAACATAATCCTGACGGCATACGCCTCTTTTCCATCCCGAGAGAGGCAATGCCGTCATGCACGGATTTCGGCTGCAGCCGGCGCTCCGACGATTCCTTCTTCTCACTCGTACAGCGGGAAGCGTGCGGTCAGTGCCGCGACGCCGGCCGCGACCTGTTCCTTTTTGTTCTCAAAATCGAAGATGCAGTCGGCGATGAAGCCCGCGATCTCCTCCATCTCCGCCACACCGAAACCACGGGTTGTAACCGCCGGGGTCCCGATCCGCACACCGCTGGTAACGGTGGGCTTTTGGGGGTCGTTGGGAACGGTGTTCTTGTTCGCCGTGATATTCACCTCATCCAGCCGCTTTTCCAGCTCTTTGCCGGTCACGCCGGTCCCGCGCAGATCCACCGTCATCAGGTGATTGTCCGTTCCGCCCGAGACAAGATGCACCCCATGGGCCAGCAAAGCCTTGCTGAGCGCCTGTGCATTCTCGATAATTCTGTGCTGATACTCCTTGAACTCCGGCTTCAGCGCCTCGCCGAAGCAGACCGCCTTGCCGGCGATGACGTGCATCAGCGGGCCGCCCTGCGTGCCGGGGAAGATGGCCTTATCGATTGCCTTGGCATACTGCTCCTTGCAGAGGATCATACCGCCCCGCGGGCCACGCAGCGTCTTGTGGGTGGTGGTGGTCACCACATGCGCATAGGGGATCGGTGACGGGTGCAGCCCCGCGGCAACGAGGCCGGCAATGTGGGCCATATCCACCATGAACAGACTGCCCGCCTCCTTTGCGATCTCTGAGATCCGGGCAAAATCAATCGTTCTGGCATAGGCGGAGGCGCCGGCGACAATCAGCTTGGGGTGTTCCCGCAGCGCGATCTCCCGCATTGCGTCATAATCCAGAAAGCCGTCATCGTCCACGCCGTAAGGGACAAAGTGAAAATACTTTCCGGACATATTGACCGGACTGCCGTGGGTCAGATGGCCGCCATGAGAGAGGTTCATTCCCATCACGGTATCCCCCGGCTGCAGCAGCGCAAAGTAGACCGCCATGTTCGCCTGTGCGCCGGAATGGGGCTGCACATTGGCGTGATCCGCACCGAACAGCCGGCAGGCGCGCTCCCGCGCGAGCTCCTCCACCTCATCGACAAACTGGCAGCCGCCGTAATAGCGATGCCCGGGGTACCCCTCCGCATACTTGTTGGTCAGGATGCTGCCCATCGCCGCAAGTACCGCCGGAGAAACCACGTTCTCGGAAGCAATCAGCTCGATGTTGCCGCGCAGGCGGCCCATCTCCCGCTCCATAGCGGCGCCGACCTCAGGGTCACGCTCTTTGACAAAACCGATCGTATCCAGTACATCACCAAACATCCGGTTCACTCCTTTTGTCTTTGATTCCGCTGTGCATCTTCTGCACAGCGGATGGCATTCCAGTAAAATTATACTCGTCGGCCGCCCAAAACACAAGGCCGGATCCCCTGCTCTTCTGCACCGGACTGTTTTGCGGATTGCAATCCGCCTTTTTTCTATTATAATGGAGATGAAACGCCAAAAATCGACATGAGCGGCAGATACCGCCGAAAGGAGATCCATGAAAACAAAAAAGGAAGTTCTTGAGATTATCCGTCTGCTCAAGGAAGAATATCCTCTGGCGGAGTGTACCCTTGACTACGACCATGCGTGGCAGCTGCTGGTGAGTGTGCGGCTGGCGGCCCAATGCACCGACGCCCGGGTGAATGTTGTCACCGAAGAGCTGTTTGCAAAATATCCCTCGGTCGCCGCCCTTGCCGCGGCAACGCCGGAGGAGATTGAGGAGATCGTCCGCCCCTGCGGGCTGGGGCACAGCAAGGCGCGGGACATCAGCCTTGCGATGCGGATGCTGATGCGCGACTTCGGCGGAAAGGTCCCCGATGATTTCGATACCCTGCTGACCCTGCCCGGCGTGGGGCGCAAGAGCGCCAACCTCATTATGGGGGATGTGTTCGGCAAGCCGGCAATTGTCACCGATACCCACTGCATCCGGCTGTGCAATCGGATGGGGATTGTCAAGGATCTCAAAGAGCCTAAAAAGGTGGAGATGGCGCTGTGGAAGGTGATCCCTCCGCAGGAGGGCAATGATTTCTGCCACCGGCTGGTGCTGCACGGCCGTGCAGTCTGTACCGCCCGCTCCCCGAAATGCGAGATCTGCTGCGTCAAGGAACTGTGCTCGAGCTACCGCGATGCACAAAAGGCGGCTGCAAAGAAGAAACCCGAGGCCAAAAAGAAAACTGCCGCGGCGTCAAATGCCGAGCAGACGGTCTGATTTTTGAAAAGAGCGGTGCCGCGAAGAAGCGGCGCCGTTTTTTTCTTCTTTTGGGCCGATATTTTGAATCGTTTTTTTCTTGACAAAATCCGACCTGCTGCCTATAATGAGAGCCGGACATAAAAACAGGGGTGCTGGAAGGCTGAGATTTGTGCCGTGTGCGGCGCATGAACCCTTTAACCTGATCCGGGTAATGCCGGCGTAGGTAGTTTGGTTGATACGATCGCGGTAAAGCGCCTGTTTTTGTCACCGAAAACAGGCGCCTTTGTTTTTATGTACTATCTTTTTGTGAGGGATCCTTTCATGACCAAGAGCTATTCCCAAACTCGCTCATTAGTAGAGTGCGGCCCGATGATTGCGCTGGGCACCCTTCTGGCTCACCTCAAGCTGTTCACCATGCCGCAGGGCGGCAGCGTCACCCTGCTGTCGATGCTGCCCTTTATTCTGGTCTCCTTCCGCCACGGTGTGAAGTGGGGCCTGCTGACCGGCTTTGTCAACAGCCTGCTGCAGATGATGATGGGCTTCTGGGCGCCCCCCGCCGGCACCATCACCGCGCTGATCGGCTGCATTCTGCTGGATTATGTGCTGGCTTTCTCGCTGCTGGGAATCGCCTGCGTGCTGGCAAAGCCCTTTAAAAACCGGATGGTTGGCGTTGCCGTCGGCACCGCCGGCGTCTGCGTCATCCGCTTTCTGTGCAGCTTTATCTCCGGCTTCTGGCTGTGGGGCAGCTACCAGAGCGATTACAGCTGGGCAACCGGTCTTCCGGTCTGGCTGTACAGCCTGATCTACAACGGCAGCTATATGGGGGTGGAGCTGGTCTTTACCGTGATCGGCGCCGTGCTGCTCTATAAGGCTGCTCCCTCGCTGTTCGCCGCAGTGGATAAGAACAACTAATCAGCGTGTTTTTTCGGCCGGTGCGTCCTTTGAGGACGTGCCGGTTTTTTGCAATAAGGTAAATTTTTCATCCGGATATTGACATCCCCAACCGCAATGACTAAGATAGAGGAAAAAGGGAGTAGTTTAATCTTCGCTTTCAACAATCGCCAAAAATCGGCTGGAACGAAGACCGCTTGAGGAACGAGACTTTTGATACGGCATTGTTCGTGTCAAAAGTCTTTTTTGTTAAATTGGGCCTTAGCTGGCTATTCCCCATCCAATTATGTCATACTATCACCGCAGGGCAATCTGGTTTTCCTGCGGAAGACAGGAGGTATCTCGATGTATGAAATGAAATCTGCGGCCCAGACAATGGAGGAGCTCGGCTCCTCCCCTGCCGGGCTCAGTGCGCAGGAGGCCGCCGCACGTCTTGCGCGAGACGGCGAGAATGCGCTCAAGGAGAAGGATCCCCCCACCCGGCTTCAGATGTTCCTCGCCCAGCTGCGGGACCCGATGATCTATGTCCTGATTGCTGCGGCGGTGATCTCGGTTGCGCTGCGGGAGTTTTCCGACGCGGTCATCATTCTCTGCGTGGTGCTGCTCAACGCCATTGTCGGGATGGTACAGGAGGGCAAGGCGCAACGCGCGCTGGATGCGCTGAAAAAGATGAGCAGCCCGACCGCAACGGTCCGACGGGACGGCGTAGTGCAGGAGCTGCCCGCCGCCCAACTGGTCAAGGGCGACATCGTGCTGCTCGATGCCGGCAGGGTCGTTCCCGCCGATCTGCGTCTGGTCAGCTGTGCAAGTTTGAAGGCAGACGAGAGCGCGCTGACCGGTGAGAGCGTCCCCTCCGAAAAGGATGCCGCCTTTATCGCGGACGGCGAGATCCCGCTGGGTAACCGCCACAACATGGTGTACAGCAGCACCAACATCACCTATGGCCGCGGCGAGGGCATTGTCGTCGCGACCGCCGCCGACACCGAGATCGGCAAGATCGCAGCCATGCTGCAGGATAAAGATGAGCTGACCCCGCTGCAGAAGAGCCTCGCGGTGCTGGGCAAGCTGCTGGGCATCATCGCGGTGCTGCTCTGCGCCGCGCTGTTCGGCATCGCTCTGCTGCAGGGGCGGGACGTCGTTGAGATGCTGCTGACCGCCATCAGTCTGGCTGTCGCCGCAGTGCCTGAGGGACTGCCCGCCGTCGTGACCATCGTGCTGGCGATGGGGGTCCAGCGGATGGTCCGGGTCAACAGCATCGTCCGCCGCCTGCCCGCGGTCGAGACGCTCGGCGCGGTGAGTGTTGTCTGCAGCGATAAAACCGGTACGCTGACCCAGAACAAGATGACCGTCACACAGGTTTACCTTGACGGCGAGGAGAAAACACCCGATCAGCTGCGTTCTGATACAAATCAGCTCTTCCTCGACGGGTTTATTCTCTGCAACGACGCCTCGATTCAGGGGAAGAACCGGATCGGCGACCCCACCGAGCTGGCACTGCTGGACATGGGTGCACCGCTCGGCCTCACCCGCGAAGGGCTGGAGTCCGCTGCGCCCCGCATCAATGAACAGGCCTTTGACTCCGGCCGCAAGATGATGACCACCGTGCACCGCAATCCGGACGGCAAGGTTGTCGCCTACACCAAGGGCGCGGTGGACCAGCTGCTGCGCCGCTGCATCGGCATCGCAGAAAAGGGCACCGTGCGCCCGATCACCGAGGAGGATAAGGAACGCATCCTCGCAGCTGCCAGCGGGATGTCCCGTCAGGCGCTGCGGGTGCTCGCCATGGCGGTCAAATATGACGACGACACCGCCACCGAGGAGGATCTGAACTTTGTCGGTCTCGTCGGTATGATCGACCCGGCCCGGCCCGAGGCCAAGGCTGCGGTGGAGAGTTTCCGCGAGGCGGGTATCACCACTATTATGATTACCGGCGACCACCGGGATACTGCCTTGGCCATCGCCAAGGAACTCGGCATTGCCGAGAGCGAGGATCAATGCATCACCGGTGAGGAGCTCGACGCGATGAGCGAGGAGGAACTCGCAAAGCGGATCGCCGGGCTGAGGGTCTTTGCGCGGGTCAGTCCCGAGAACAAGGTCGGGATCGTCAAGGCGCTCAAGGCCAACGGCAAGATCGTCTCGATGACCGGTGACGGCGTCAACGACGCCCCCAGCCTCAAAGCCGCGGATATCGGTGTCGCGATGGGCATCACCGGTACCGATGTCGCCAAGGGCGCCGCGGATATGGTGCTGACCGACGACAACTTCGCGACCATCGAGAAGGCCATCGAGGAGGGCCGCGGCATCTACAACAACATCAAAAAGACGGTTATCTTCCTGCTGGGTTCCAACCTCGGCGAGGTTATCAGCATGTTCACCGCCATCGTGGCCGGGCTGGCAAGCCCCCTCAAAGCGGTGCATATCCTCTGGGTCAACCTCATCACCGATACTCTACCGGCACTGGCACTCGGCGCCGACGACAAGCCGATCGGCATCATGAAGCGCAAGCCGCGCGATCCCAAGGACAGCCTTTTCGCGGGCGGCGGCCTCTTCTTAACTCTGTTCTATGGCGTGCTGATCGCGATGATGATGCTTGCCGCTTTCCTCTATCTGCCCGTCACCCAGCTGCTCGCTGCCGGCAGCCCCATCAATGTCGGCACCATCGATGAACTGCTGACCGGAGATCTGCTGGTGCGCGCGCAGACCTTTGCCTTTACCGTTCTGGCCGTCAGCCAGCTGTGGCACAGCCTCGGGATGCGGGATGTGGATACCAGCATCTTTATCACCATCCGGCATGAGAACAAATTGACCCTGCTCAGCTTCTTCGGCGGATTAGCGCTGCAGATCTGCGCAACCGAGATTCCGCTCTTTGCCGGTGTCTTCGGGACCGCAACCCTCGCCTTTGGCGAATGGCTGGGGCTGATCGTCTTCTCGATGCTGCCCCTGCTCTTCCACGAGATCTTTGTCCCGATCCGCCGCGCGCTGCACATCGGAGAGCGCGGCTGACCGATCCCTCTTTTCCCATAACTCTTTTGTGTTGATAAGGAAGAGGTTTACTCGCTTCGAGACCTATTTACAGCCGGCTGTTTGCCGGCTGTTTTTTTGTGTTTTTCGCCAATTTTATCACAGAATTTTATTATTTTCACATTTTCAAGATTGATTTTTAACCGCTTGTTTGCTATTCTATGTCTGTCTATGGTATGAGGAGGTTCTTTTTCATATGTCATTTCGATGGAGAAAAAAACTTCTATGTCTGCCGCTCACCGCTCTGGTCGCATTTTCTCTCGGATTCGGAGCTGTTCAGGCCGCAGACCGAAGTGATGAGGTAAACCAGCTCCAGCAGCAGCTGGAACAGATCAAACAGCAGCTCTCTGAGCTGAGCGACACCGTTGAGGATGCGCAGGACCGCAAAGATGCGCTGCAGCAGCAGAGCGATGTCCTGAAACAGCAGATTTCTCTCCTGCTCGACGACATCGATACCACCAAGGCAGCGGTTGCTGAGGCACAGCAGCAGGTCGATCAGAAGCAGCAGGAAATTGAGGATACCGATGCGCTCTTTCAGGAGCGTCTGCGCGCCATGCAGGTGACCCATACCTCGGGGATTCTTTCGACCTTGCTCGGTGCAAACAGTGTGGATCAGCTGCTCACCGTCTCCACTACCCTGTCCCGAATCTCCGCCGCCGACACCTCTTTGCTCGAGCAGCTCTCCGATCAAAAGGCGGACCTTGAGGTGCAGCAGCAGACGCTCAATGAGCAGCTCGCCTCTCTCGAGGAGCAGCAGACTGCGCTGAGCTCCAAACAGGACGAGCTGTCTGCGAGCATTCAGGCACAGGATTCGACCATCAGCAAGGCGCAGGCGGATCAGCTCGCCGCGCAGAGCGAGTATGAGCAGGTCTATGCCGCCTATCGCGAGGCGGTCGATGAGACCAATGCTTGGATGTCCACCCACTTTGACACCGATACCCCCTATACCGGCAGCGGTGTTTTCCTCTGCCCGATTCAGGAAGGATATTATTACATCTCGAGCGGGTTCGGTTATCGGTCCGACCCCTTTGGCGGCGGTACATCCGAGTTCCATAACGGTTATGATTTTGCCGGCGGAAACGGCGCATTGATGGGCCGTGCAATCCATGCGGCGGAGAGCGGCGTGGTGACCAATGTCGAGTACCGGCAGACGGGATACGGTTTGAAGGTGGTCATCGACCACGGCGGCGGCCTGACCACCCTCTATGGGCATTGCAATGCGATCTATGTCTCGGTCGGCCAGTATGTCAACCGGGGAGACGTCATCGCAGCGGTCGGAAATTCCGGCAACTCCACCGCCGCGCACCTGCATTTCTCTGTCTTCTTAAACGGCGTCGCGCAGGATCCGGGACTTTATATCGGCTAAACGCCGGATGGGCTTGTTTTTAGTTTTTAAATCAAAATAGAACAAAAGGGCGGGCCGATTTTGGCCCGCCCTCATCTTATTCTTTTTCCTATTGTGCCGCAGATGTGCCTTTCCCCTTCGGGTTGATCGCCCTTTCTCTTTGGACGATTTCTCTTCATCCTTTGCCGAAGAGGCGAAAAAAATCTCTTTTGCAGACGGAAGTCTTTTATTCCTTGGGGCCTATGCCTTTTCATAAAAAAGCGAGCAGCGGTATCTTTTTCTCTTTTTTAATCGACAATCTGCTTTAGAGCGTATCAAACGGACTTCTGTTCATTGCTCGGCAGAACAGGGCGATATTTGAAGTAGATATAGAAGGAAAGCAGGACGGCCAGAGTATCTGCGACAGCCTGCGCCCAGACGATGCCGAACATTCCAAAGATCGCATTGAGAATAAAGAGCATCGGGATGTTCAGTACCAGCCAGCGGGTCACACCGAGGAACAAGGAGAAACCACCCTTGCCAAACGCCTGAAACAGATAGACGGTAAAGAAGCAGAGGAACATCAGCGGAGTCGCCAGTACCCGAATACGGAGGAATTTGGTCGCCAGATCCACTGTCTGCGGATCCGAGATAAAGATGTGCGCGAACTGAGAGGCGAACAGCTCATACAGCACAATGCTGATGCCGGCGATGACAAGTCCTAATTTGCGGGACAGCCGGATGGTGTCGTCCATCCGCTTTTTGTTGCCGGCGGAATAGTTGTATGCCACCAGCGGCATCATACCTTGGCAGATACCGACGCCGACATTCAGCGGGAACCGCTCGACCTTGAGGACGATACCAATTGCAGCGAGGGCCAGATCATGGTAAGAGACCATCAGTTTATCGATGATGACGTAATCAAAGTCAAACAGGAAGTTGGTGACCGCCGACGGGATGCCGACCATGAAGATCGACACGATGCTCGAACGGCTGGGCATTCCCACCCGCGGGGAGAAGGTGACCACGGAGCCCCGGCCCATCCGGATCATCACGACGACGAAGAAGAGAAATGCGATGCAGTTGGAAAGGCAGGTGGCAATTCCTGCGCCAAGCACCTCGGATCCCTTGGGCAGCAGCACAAACATGAACAGCGGATCGAGCGCAATGTTGAGCAGGCCGCCCAGAATGATGCCGGCACTGGCTTCCTTCGAGCGTCCAATGCTGCGGATCAGGTTTGCAAGCACATTCGAGAGCACCGTCGGGATACCGCCAATCACGATGACACAGGTGGCGTACTGACGCGCAAAGGTGTAGGTATTTTCGCCTGCGCCGAGCAGCTGCAGAACCGGCTCGATAAAGATGCCGATGCCCGCTGCAAAGAGCGCCGCGATCAAAAGGCCCAGATACAGGCAGAAGGCGCTGACCTTTCTTGCCTCCTTGTCTCTGGACTGGCCCAGCAGCCGGGCAATCAGCGAACCGCCGCCGATTCCCGCAAGACCGGCAAGGCAAAGGGTGATGTTAAAGACCGGAAGGATCAAAGAGGCGCCCGCTACCATGTAGGGGTTATTTGTCTTTCCGACGAAAAAGGTGTCCGCCATGTTATAGATCAGTACGATCAACTGGCTGGTTACCGCAGGGATGACCATCTGCCGCAGGGCAGTTGGTACCGGAAGATCCCGAAAGACATCTTCCTGTGCGGCTTTTTCTTTTGTCTGCATGTTTCTCCACCTGAGCTTTCTGTTTTTCTGTTCTGCAAAACGATCTGGCCCTGCCCGCTGATGACCCAGCGGGGCATTGATAAAATCCATTCTCCCGCCGTTTGCGGGACCGCGGTGTCAGGCATTGCAAGGATACACCCGCACTATTTCTTCAGAAAAGTGCACGCAGCCTCAAAAGGGCACAAAACATGGCGGGGCAGGTATCATCGACACTGCCCCACCATGATTGTCCTCTTTTTTACTTTTCCGTCCGAAAAGAAAGCGGCCTTTTGCCCATGGAAGGAAGGCAGTTTTCTTTCGAAAAATTTTCTATCTTTTTCCAAAAAGAAAAAAGAATTTCAAACTTCTCATCGCACGAAAATAACCAACGAGAAGATGAAATCCGGCCAACTCTGCCTTCTTTCCCAAAAAATGCCTGTATCTCATCTCTTCTTTTCGCCAAAAGCCTTGATGCTCCCCCGCTATGCATCCAATTCGCGCTATCACTGATCACAGCAGGCATCAATCTCAAAAGCGAAAAGGCCACCTCTGAACATGGCAATTTCCCAAAATCAAAAAGGCCGCATCCTTCCGCAGTGCTCTACACCGGAGCAGAAAATGAGGAACCGATCCGCGCAGTCCTCAAAAAGCGAAATTCTACCGCAGACCTAATTGACCCTATAGAATGCCGATGATCATGGTGCACATCCAGATAAGAGACAATTTCGCCTTGGTTATTATACAAGATTAAAACAAAATAAAAAAGGGACAGAGTGATCAAAAAATTTGACCAAATCCGCGCATGATTTTGTTGGTATCTTCGATTTTTTTACGCTGCCTGAAATTTAAATGTAGGCTGCAACGGTTTTGCGGACATCTGCTTTTTCGACATCAGAACCACGGAACTGATTGCCATTGAGTCGAGAAACTTTTCCCTGTAAACCAAAAGCAGCCGAAATCAGATGATTTCGGCTGCTTTTGTGGAGCTACTGGCCGGATTCGAACCGGCGACCTGCTGATTACGAATCAGCTGCTCTACCGACTGAGCCACAGTAGCAGATTAATCCGCATCTCTCAAATAGGCAAATGCGACGACTACTATTATACCAATTTTTCACGGATAGTCAAGAAATGCTTTACGAAAACTTTTATTTAGAGTAAAATAAACCCGTATCGGAAAGGAGAGGGTCTTTCTATGATCGTTGAGAGCGTGGCTATCTTTGGCATCACACTGTGTATTCTGGCTGTCTTTGTGCGCAGTGACAATGCAGATTATGCAATGGCAACAACCCCGCTGCTGATCGTTCCTGCCGCCAATCTGCTCGGCCTGCCCATTGCCAAACTCGTCAACGGGCTTCTGCCCGGCAACCAGTTATATCTTGTCCGCTGCTTTGCCGATGTGCTCGGCGTTGCGGCGGCCTGCGGTCTGATTGTCCTCTTTTCCGGAAAGATCAAAAACCGGAAGAAAAAGCAGCTCTATATCTGGATGTGTTCCTTCTACTGCCTTGTGCTCAGCTGCGTTTTCATCTACAATTCGTTTCCCAAATTCTAAGTTTTCCGTTTGATTCAGATTTATCCAAAAAAAGAAAGATGCCCACTGACCGGTATTCGCGGCAGCGGGCATTTTTGTTCTGTAAAGCTCACACTCTCGGTGCCGTTTTACTTCGCGGCAGCCAGAGCCTCTTCCAATGCGCAGGCGATCTGGTCCGGGCAGGAAGTCTGCTTGTTTCCACACCTGACCCCCTTCATCCGGGCGATCGCATCCTCGGCCTTCATCCCTCTGAGCAGCTGGCGAATCCCTTTCAGGTTGCCGTCACAGCCGCCGATCACCACGACATCCTCAATCACCCCATCAGGGCTGAGAAAAACTTCCGTGCTGCGGGAACAGGTGCCCACATTTTTGCGCAGATAGCTCATGATCCTGCATCCTCCTGTTTTTTGTTGAGATCGGACTTTGACATCCGTGCTTCTTATCATAACACAAAATCAAACACAAAACGAGGGATTTCTCCCTCGTTTTGCAAATTACCCCTTGGACTTATCGCTCAGGCCCGGACGAGAACGATAAAACAGCTGCCGGTGAAGGTATAGCTGACCATCGCCGTAGCCTGTGCCCCGATCACCCGCATTCGGCTGAAGATCTCCTGCGTGTAATCGCTGGCGGGATAGTTGATCCGAAGCTCGATCCCGAGCGGCTGATCCCCCAGCTGCATGCAGGCTGCAGAGAGGAAGCGTTCCAGCTCTCCGCGGGAGGAGGCAATCCTTCCGGTCTGGGTGTAATAGTCATAGGCCGGCCCGGTGCGCTGCGGGTACTGGAACATCGGACTGAACCGGTGTGCCAAGATCATCTGTTCATAGGGCAGATTGTAATAGCGGTGCAGCACTGCGGGCAGGATTGCCGTCATCCCCTCCTGCGGGGTCTGCGCCGTCACCCATTCACCCGACGCATCGAGATACTGATCTCCGTTGTCATCCCACGTCGGGTCACAGTAGTAATAATCCTCCCCGATCTGCACCATATTCCATGCGTGGTTTTCCTGATACTCCCCCGTCGGCGCCGCATCCTGCTGCGACATGCCGATCACTGTGGCGCAGGGGATCCCCGCATAGCTGCAGAGCAGCTGATAAGTATAGGCGTATCCGTCACAGACGGCAAGCCGGTCGATCAGTGCGCCGTAGGCGGTGTGCGGCATATTCTTCCACAGCGAGCTTCCCTCTGCCTGTATCTGCTGCCCGGCCTGGGCCGTCGCCTGATCATAGGTCACCCGGTCAATCAGCAGGTCATACAGGGTCAGCTGCCGCTCACGCGGATCGGAGATCCCGCTCACCTGCGTCAAGATCTCCGACAGCGCGCCATACACTGCCTCCTGAGCGGCGGCAAAGTCATAGTCCTCGTCTATCGGGGCGATCTCCACCGCAAGCACCGTCCCGTCATTGGCGGAATAGTAAGTGCAGTTATACCGGCTGCATCGGGTCAAGAACTGCGGATAATCATACTGCAGCGCGCTCATCGCCCGAAACACCTGCTCACGGGTATAGCTGCCCTTGATATACACCGATTTCTTTTCCCCGTCGATCAAAAACTGCAGATAAGCGCGATAGATCTGCTGCTCCTCGGGGTCGGTCAGCTGCTGGTAATAAAAATCGAGAATCTCCGGTGTAAACGACGTCTGAATGTTGGGATCCAGATAGGGCAGCTCCGCCAAAGGAGCATCCGGAAGATGGTCACTTGCGAATTTCTGCAGGGAACCAATGACCCCGCTGCAGCCGGAAAGCAGCATCCAACATGCGCACAGCAGCGCAAAGAGGGACAAAAGCCGCTTTTTTATCATCCGTTCCCCTCCTCTCTTCCCTGCGACAAGCAGGATTCTTCCTCATACTCATATGTTACACTATATATTCCGGTGTTTTTTCAGTATAGCACAACAGGCCGCGTTTTTTCAAAAAACACGGCCTGTTTTTTTCTGAATTTTTCGGCCGCACTGCGCAGGCCTATTTTTCCACGGTTCTATTCCGGAAGAAAATTTCTCTTACAGCTTCTCTTCCACCCGGATCGCACCGTAGTTGCGCACGCTCAGCACATAACAGCTGCCCTTGCCAAATGCGGACTCCATCGTGGCAATGTACCGTTCCAGACGATCTGCCGGGACAAATGCCTGAATTGTGCCGGCAAAACCGCCGCCCTGCAGCCGCCACGCGCCTGCGCCCTCGAGCACATGCTGGCTGAGCGCAACGCCGACAGCGACCCCCTGCTCCTTCGGGTGCTTGATGCTGTACGCATTCTGGTTGTACTCAAACGAGGAGTGGCCGCCGTCGATAATGAGCTTTTTAAACCGCTCAATGTCCCCTGCCTTGACCGCATCCCGCAGCGCGACAGCGCGGTGGCACTCAGCAAAGAAGTGGATGGCGCGCAGCACTGCGCGGTCACCGGCTGCCTCCCGCACCCGGGCAATCTCGCTGAAAAACCGGTCTTCATCCACCTCGCGCAGCACCTTTTTGCCGAAGAGCCCGGCCACCTGCTCCATCTCGGAGCGGATCGCCGCATAATCGTCGGTCAGATCGGCATGGCTGCCCTTGGTGTCGGTGATGCAGAGGGAGAGCCCATACTGCGACAGGTCAAACGCGACCTCTTCCACGATCGGAGAGGAGGGATCGGCAAAATCGATCGTAATCGCGCTGCCGACGCTGCTTGCCGTCTGGTCCATCAGGCCGCTGGGCTTGCCGAAGTAGACATTCTCTGCATACTGGCTGATCTGGGCAATCTCGACCGGGGTAAAGCGGAACGCATTGAACTCCCCGTTGAAGATCGCGCCGATCACCACCTCGAACGCAGCCGAGGAGGACAGACCGCTGCCCCGCAGCACGTCGCTGGTCGTGTAGGCATCAAAGCCCTCCGCCTTGCCGCCGAGCTGAACCATCCGCGCCGCAACG
>CALXIJ010000005.1 GCA_944388335.1 uncultured Pygmaiobacter sp. | reverse complement strand
CAATGAGATCATCGAGGTCTGCCGCGCGTATGAGGAGCATCTCAAGCGGGCCGGGCAGGACTGCCGTGCAGGACAGCCTACACCGGGCAACAAGGCGGGTGGGCTCTCGACGCTCGATGAAAAGAGTCTGGGCTGTATCCGAAAGGGAGGCACTCGCCCGATCGTGGAGGTGCTGGAACAGGCGGCACGGCCGACCCGGCACGGCGCTATCGTCATGGATACCGCAGGATATGATATCTCCTCGGTCACCTCGATGGTGGCCGGCGGGTGTCAGGTAGTGATCTTCACCACCGGACGCGGGACCCCCACAGGGAACGCAATTGTCCCGGTGATCAAGGTTACCGCCAATGAAAGCACCTACCGGATGATGGAGGATAACATGGATGTGGACCTGTCCGCCATTGTGCGCGGGGAGAAGACCGCGCAGGAGATGGGAGAACAGCTGCTGCAAGAGGTGATCTCGGTCAGCAATGGCAAGCTGACCAAGGCGGAATCCTACGGATTTTCAGATATTGCCGTGGATCATGTCTGTCGTTTTGTGTAAAGAGGTGATTATGAGGGTCAAACCGCAGAAAAATGAATTGGTTCTATCAATGAGGAGGTAAAACAATGAATCAGAAGGAAAGAAAACCAAAGTCAGCGCTGCTGATTTCTCTGATCGTCTTCTTGGTCAGTGTCCTCATCATGCAGGGATTTTACACCGGTTGGGGCATGGCGAAGGTGCGCAGAGAGTACATCCTGTCGGAAAATGGGTTGCAGTACAGCTATGTCTCCTTTGTGCAGAAGACGTCCACCGATGAGAATCCCGGTCCGGCCGTCGTCATGTTCCACGGGAACAATGAGAGCGCGCAGGCGTTCAGCAGCTGGGCGGTTGAGCTGGTGCGCAGAGGCTATAATGTCTTTATGCTGGATGTGGGAGGATCTGGCATGTCGGACCCGGGATTCAGTGATCCGACCAAGACCGTTCTTGAATTTGTCGAGCATATCAAAACCCTTCCCTTTGTCGATCCGACCAAGATTTTGGCCACTGGACACAGCCGCGGCGGCAGCTGGACCGGTGTCGTTGTGGATCAGTCCAATATTGCCGGCGGCGTTGCGGTTGCCGCGATGCGCGATCAGAAGCAGTTTGGGGACGAATTCACCGGAAATCTGGTCACGATTATTGGTGAGGGCGACTGGATGAACCGGATGTACGAGCCGGAGGAGATGAACAAGAAGTTCTTCCAGAAGGTCTATGGGACGGATGGAAGCCTGCCGGAAATCGGGAAGGAATACGGATCGGTTGAAGATAACAATTACAGGGTATTTGTCTCTTATTCCGGTCTGGGCGCACAGCATTGCGCCGGGCGCTGGAACCCGAAGGTGATTGGCATGGTCTGCGACTATCTGGAGCGGATCGTTCCTACTGACACTGACATTGCGCCACGGGATACTATGGCAGTCAGCACCCAGTATGTGGTGTCTCTGATTGCGATGATCTCCCTCGCGGCGCTCATGATCAATCTGGTGCTCTTTGTCTGCAAGCATCCGTTCTTCAAAGAGGCCAGCCAGCCGCTAACCCCCTGTGTCGGCAGAACCGGCAAACGCTGGGTCCGCTCGGCGCTGCTCAGTATGCTGCCGGTTGTCCCATGGTTTATCTTTATCAACTGGGTCTCTGCCGGGCCTCTGGCAATGACCGAGGCGACCCCGCTCTTTCCGGTGGGTACCACCAACCGCTTTGTGCTCTTCTATTTGGGTCTTGGCATCTATGAGATCTGCCTGTTCTACTTCACCTTCCTGCGCAAGGAAAAGATGAAGCTGGGCGACTGCGGTCTGTTGTATAAGGACCGCACTGCCGCGGGCCAGTGGATCGGCATCGGCAAATCCGCTCTCGCTGCGGCCATCGGCGCAGGGGTCGGCCTGACAATCCTGTATGTGCTGGATGCGGATTTCGGCATGAGCTTTCAGGCGTGGTTCATGCAGATGCGCGGCGTGGCTTGGGATCGAGTTTCCCGCAGCTTGCTATATCTGCCGATCTTCTTTGTGCTCTTTGTCGGGATGAACCTCGGCGGCAATATCTCCAGACGCCTTCCCTCCACCGGACATCCCAACAGGGATATGGCTCGGGATATCGTGGTCAATTGTCTGGTCGGACAGCTACTGTTGATGATCTATTTCTTCGTTAATATGCGGCTCAACGACATGTCGATCTTCTGGGATGTTGTGGACAGTGTCGGACATACCTACTATATGTACAACTACATGCTGTTGGGCAATGTGGCGGCAACGGCTAACACCGTGCTCTACCGCAAGACCGGAACTATCTGGCCGGGCGTCTTCTTCTGCGTCTTCTTCCTCGGGATTGCGATCCCCGGCGCAAACCCGTTCGGCTGATCTAAAATCAATTTAATTATGTAAAAAAGGGGCGTCTCACTGCTGGAATGTTTGCAGCGGGGCGCCCTTTTCGATGCAATACATGCAATATATATGGAAGAAGGACGGACTCAAATAGGCGCCGGCTCAAATCAGTTGACAGCACCGGCGGCGGGCACTATACTCAAGAACAGAAAAAATGGCGGGGAGCGGATAGAAAATGCTGCTGGATGTGACGCTCAGGATTACCCCTGAGATGGCAAAGGATGCGCAGGGAAATGAGAAGATCGCTCGCATTGGACACCTTGGTACCCATTTTGATGTGATGGATAAACAATTCCCGCTGGAATATACCGAGCGGCCGGGAATCGTCTTCGATGCGCGCAATGCCGGGGAGGAACTCCGGCCGGAAGATTTTGATCTGGATCGGGTGCAGGAGGGGATGTTCGTCGCCTTCTGCACGGGGTACATCGAGCGGATTCCCTACGGCAGCAGGGAGTATTTCTCCGGCCATCCGCAGCTTTCGGAAGAGCTGATCGACCGGCTGCTGGCAAAGCATGTTGCGATGATTGGGGTGGATTTTGCCGGGCTGCGCCGGGGCGCACAGCACACCCCGACCGATCAGCGCTGTGCCGACAGAGGAGCATTTGTCATCGAGAACCTGTGCGGGCTCGCGCCGGCGATCAGGCTGGAAAGATGCAGCTTTTCCACCTATCCGCTCAACTGGGACGGCCTGAGCGGGCTGCCCTGCCGGGTGGTCATTCGAGGCTGAAAATACAAAAGACGGGCAAAGTGAGCCCCTGCCGAGAGAAAACTGATTGGTACAGCGGTACGGATGGCGTGCCAAAACCGGGTGTGTTATAATATTCGAGGACAGACGCGGATCGGCGTCAAGAGAATCCCACTGTGAAAAAAGAGCGAATGGCACAGAGAAAAGGAGCGTTGCGGCAATGCGGTTAGAGCAGTTTCGATATGTGGTGGAGATCGCCAGATGCCGCTCGATGTCCAAGGCGGCAAAGCGCCTTTTTCTCTCCCAGCCGGCACTGAGCACCTCCATCTCCAATCTGGAGTCCGAGCTGGGATTTCAGGTGTTCCAGCGCTCCTTTCAAGGAGTGGCGCTGACCGAAAAGGGAGAGAAATTTTTGGAAATCTCAAGGCGCATTGTGGAGCAGTTGGAGACGATCCCCGCGATCGCTCAGGATCCCAAGACAGCGCCGGTGGTCAATATCGCAGCGGTTCCGGCCGCTTGCAATTCACTGGTGATTGAGCTGATTCAGCAGATGCGGCAGGATCGTCCGGATACGATCATCAATATTCAGGAACTGCGCCCGACCAAGGTGCTGCGCCCCCTCGCGGAGGGGGAGGCGGACCTCGCCATCGGAATCCACATCCCAAGCATCCGGGATGAGATCCTGCGGCAGGTGGAGCAGGCAGACCTGCAGATTGAGGAGGTCTTTCGGGATACCATGTGCGTCTATCTGCCGAAAAATCATCCTCTGGCGAAAAAGAAGAGTATTTCGCGGCAGGAATTGGCCAAAGATACCCCGATCTTCTTCAGCGACTATATCCGGTTGGATCAAAATGATGCCAATGGGGAAGAGATCCAATCCAGCAGGAATTATTTCTCCTTTACCGATCAGGCCAGCATGAAAAAGGCAATCTCACAGGGGCTGGGATATGCGATCTTGCCCCGGCAGATGGAGGTGGACGACATCTATATTTCCAGCGGGAAAATCGTCGCGCGGCCTTTGGAGGGGGAGGAGACCAAGCTCACCACCTTTTTGGCCTATAAGCGGAACATCTCCCTGTCTGCGGAAGTGAAGCATGCCCTCGTCCTGCTCCGAGGGCTGTACTGCCAGCTCGCAGAGAAGCAGCAGAGGATGTTGGAGTAAAAAACGGGCGTCAAATTCATCTTTCAAAAAAACAAAAAGAGAGACACGGCAAGCTCTTAGCCTGCCGTGTCTCTCTTTTTGTATTAGGAGAAAACGAAAGAAAATTTATGGCCTATAAGATCAGAATCTGTCGATAGGAAACTTATTCCTCATCCGCACCGTCGTGAACCTGATCCTCGGTGACACAGGCGTCCATCCGCCCGGAGAAGCCCCAGGTACCGGCCACGCTCACGCGGTTCTGGATAAAGCCCTCCGCGGCGCCGGGCAGACGGAAATTGTGATTATCCGGCGGAACAACCGGCGTCTCCACGGGACGGGAGAGCTGCGGGACATACTCATAGGGATAGCGGTATGCGCGATAGATGAACGGACGGTCGTTTTTGAAGGGGGCAATGTACTCCCAGACGACCTCCTTGTCCGGGGTCACCTCGAACATACGGCAGCTGCATCCCTCGTCAATCAGGGTGTTGCCGTTGGGCAGACGCTGTGCAGAGCTGATGAGGGGACTGTAGAATTTGGACATGCTGGTGATGCTCATCATGCCGCCCCATACCGATCCGTCAAACTCCCAGACGACCTTCAGGGTCACAGGATCCAGCTCGATGATCCGGGAATGGTCCCGCAGATCGGCCTTGGTGCCGTCCTTGGAGGTCCGGGACGGCGCGCCGTAGCCGGCCCAGCCGCCGTTGTCGAAGATCAGGATGTTGCCCGCACCGGGCAGTCCCTTCGGGATCATGTGGACATGATGCTGGCCGATGATCTGGCCGATCGAGCGCAGTTCCCGTGTACGGGTAAAGTCAGGACCGAGCTTCCAGACGATCTTGCCGGTTTTTTTGCTGATGATCGCGAGGATGTTGCTCTCACGGGCATCCCAGATGATATTGTCGGGATGGAACCGCTCGTCGCCGGCGTCATACCACTTGTTGGGGCCCAGAACGCTCATCGAGTTGATGTGCATCCAGTCGCACTGGCCGCCGCCGTTGGTGTGGTAGTTGGGGTTGCGGAACAGCACGTTCTTGGCCATCTCGTCAAACTCCAGCTCGCGGAAGTGATCGCTGACACACCAGCGCCAGACGATGTTGCCCTCCCAGTCCACCTCGATAAAGCAGTCATCCAGAAGACGCTTATCCGAGATCATCTTTTTGAACTTGTCCTCGTGACAGAGAATCAGGGTGTTGCCGCCATCGGTGCGGCACTCCATGCCGGGCACATAGTAACCGACAGGATTGCCCTCCCGCTGGTAGTCATGGTGCTGGCGGGCCAGCCAGTACTCCTTGTCCCCATCCTTGAACAGCTCCTTCTGATTAAAGGACCAGACCACATTGCCGTCCCAGTCCACCTGCGTCAGGTCGGCCATGTCCTGATAGCCGTATTCGCTCGGGCGCATGCCGAGCGAACCCATCACATAGCCGCCAGGCAGCAGCTTGTTGGGAAAACCCTGAAATTTGTCCCAGGTATGCACCACGTTGCCGTTCATGTCGATCAGCACGGCGCCGACGCCGCCCACCTGCATCAGGGTATAGCCGCTCCACGCCTTTTCCGGGTCATACTTTGTCACACCGGTCGGAAAAACATTTGCTCCCATTTTACCACCTCATATCACAAAAACTGACGGCGGGATCAACCGAGGATCTCGTCGATCTTTTCAACGTACTTGTCCTCATCCTGACTGCCTGCAATCCGGGCGACCAGTTCACCGTCCTTAAAAAACAGCACCTGCGGAACTCCCTTCAGGGCCATCTTCTGGAAGAGATCTCTCTGCTCGTCAACGTCGATGTTGTAAAAGCCAAAATCCTGACCTGCATACTCCTCAGCCAGTCCCTCCAGCACGGGGTGAACCTCCTGACAGACGTGGCAGTCCTTGCGGGAGAACAGGACCAGACAGGGCTCCCCATCGTCATAAACCCTCTCCTGAAACTCCACTTCGTTGAGCTGTTCCATTGCGGTTTCCTCACTTTCCGTTATAGTTATTTTCCGTCGGAACGGGCGGTGACAGCGCCTTGTTCCAGCCGCACGGTCACAGCCGGATGATCGGCATCCAGCACCACCTGATACCGTCGGGCAAGACCCTTCTTGCGGGAAAGGTCAAATTCCAAGAATTTATCGGGAGCGGGACTCTTTTCATTCTGCTCCCGGGCGGCATTCATCGCCTCGAGACTGCCGGGAACCTCCGGGCTCCAAAACGCAAGCGTCACCGGGACCTCGCTCCTGAGCACGTTATTCTGAAAATCCCGCTGCTCCTCAATATACCGCTCGGCAGCGGTGGCGGCGATGGCGCCGTCATTGACCGCGGTAGCCACCTGACGCAGGTACTTGTCCCGCACATCTCCGGCGGCGAAAACTCCATCCACCGAGGTCTCCATCCGGTCATTGGTGTGGATCCAGCCGCGCGCGTCCAGCTCCACCTGCCCTTTCAGAAAATCGGTGGCGGGCACAATGCCGACAAAGAAGAATACGCCCTGACAGCTGTGGTCGGTGAGCTCGCCGGTCTTCTCGTTCTTGATCCGCACGCCGGTGACCTGATTGCCGTCGCCGAGGATCTCCGACACGACGCTGTTCCACAAAAAGTGCATCTTCGGGTGGGCCAGCGCTTTTTCGGCGGACTGCTTGTTGCAGTCCAGTACCCCCTCATCGTGAAGGACAACGACGGTGACGCTCTTGGCAAATTTGGTGATATACATGCCCTCTTCGATGCCCTGATCGCCGCTGCCTACGACAAAGACGTCCTGATCCTGAAAGAACTCGGCGTCGCATGTGGCGCAGTAGGCCACCCCCATGCCGGTGTATTCCTTCTCGCCGGGGATGCCCAGAATCCGGGCGGTGGTGCCGGGAGCCAGAATCACCGCCGGTGCGCGGTAGTCCCCGCGCCGGGTTTTCACGATCTTCTCGTCCCCGGAAAAATCAACCTCCTTGACCGCCTGCTTGCGGATCTCCACGCCGAATTTCTCCGCGTGGGCCGCCATCTGCTCCGAGAGGTCGGGCCCTGTGGTGGAGATGGTGCCGGGATAGTTGACAATCTCCCGCGTGGTGTGGGCGCGGCCGCCCACGGGGCCTTTTTCCAGAACCAGCGTTTTCAGCTTCGCGCGCCCGCCATAGATGCCGGCCGCCAGCCCGGCAGGACCGCCGCCGATGATGATGAGATCATAATATTCGGGAAGAATCTCTCTTGTCATCTGTTATTCCCCCTGTGATTAATTTTTTTGCCTCCTACATTATACGACAACTAAAGTCCCAAGGAGGGTTTTGGTATTTTTATGCCCCTATTTGATTTATCAATGGGGGTGTTATCCGTGAAAAACAGAACAAGAATTCCCGCCATTCCGGTAAAAACCAGATCGTCATCGCTATTTTGCCTGAATCTGTTCATGAAAGGCCCGGAAAATCCCTTGGGTCATATTTTTATGCATGATCTCCTGCACATTTTTGGCACTGACGCTTCCCTCGTAGGAAAACCACCAGCGGACCAGAGCCATCATATCCGAGGCAAAAAGGCGGGCATACAGGTCGGCATACGGGTCGGATGCGTTCTTGTGAGGGAGGGTTTCCAGAATGGCGTCGTGCACCGTTTCCACCATCCGGCTAAACAAGTCCTTTTCCAGAGGGATTGACCACAACAGGGTGTATTCCGACTTGTGCTTGTAGAGATGTTTCAGCACATTTTCAAAGTTCTTCTGGTAAACCAGTTTCTGAATGGTCTGGGGGAAAGCATTCACAAAGGCGACGTCTACCTGCCGGCGAAATCCGTCCAGTGCCCGGTTGAGATACCGCTCCATCAGATCGTATTTGCTGGTGTAGTACTTGTAGAAGGTAGAGCGGTTGATCAGTGCGCCGCGGCAGAGCTGTTCCATCGTGATCTTCTCAAACGGAGTGTCGGCGAGACATTCCAAAAGCGAATGGTCAATCTGCCTGAGGGTTTTGACGACCCGCAAATCGGTCTGCGCCATATAGGACCCTCCATTCTTTTTTTGAGATATCCAACAGCAAAGCGGTTCTTATTTCTTATTGTAACACACCGAAGCAGGCCGCACAACGCATGAAAACCCAAGAAAAGAAAAGGAGCGAACGACCATGGCTTACAAGGTAATGGGCATCACCGCGGGACGCAAAAACGGCAACAGCGAGATCCTGCTCAAGGAAGCGCTGACCGACTGCGAAGAGGCGGGCGCCGACGTGACGATGATCAATCTGCGGGACTTCCATCTGGTGGACTGCACCGGATGCACCTCCTTCACCAAGGCGATGTCACAGGGCAAATACAACGGCTGTGTTCTGGACAACAAGGACGACAAGAAGGAGATCATGGACGCCATGCTGGCGCAGGATGCTGTGATCTTTTCGGTCCCGACCTATGATCTGATGCCGGCTTCGGTCTACCTGACCTTTGCCCAGCGAAGCCTGAGCTATGAGACCTCCTTCCTTGAGACCATCGGCGCAATCGAGCACCGCGACCGGGTGGCCGGACTGATCTCGGTGGGCGGTTCCACCCGCTCGTGGCAGTCGATGGCACTCGAGGGGCTGCAGGCCACCATGTTCACCACCGATATGAAGGTCGTGGATATGATGCTGGCGACCCGCGTGCCCGCGCCCGGCCAGTGCCTGCTGGATGAGAAGCTGATGGCCCGCGCCCGCAAGCTCGGCGAGCATATCATGCAGGCGGTCGCCACCCCGCCCGAGGAGCGCGGCTGGCTGGGCGAAGAGGATATGGGCTGGTGCCCCAACTGCCACAGCAACGCGCTGGTGCTGGGCGAGATGCAGTGGGACGGCCTGCACTATCCCATCGAGTGTCAGGTCTGCGGCGCCGGCGGCACTCTGGAAAAGACCGAGGACGGGCGCTGGAAGTTTGTCATCCAGAAGGACGGCCTGCTGAAGGACCGCACCACCGTGGCCGGCCGCGCAAAGCATCTCGAGGAGATTGCACAGACACAGGGAGGATTCTTCTCCGACCCCGAAAAGGTCAAGCTCGTTCAGGAGAAAAAGGCGGCCTATCTGAAAAAGACCTTTAAAGGCCTTGACTGATTGAAACAGACCATCACAGACAGAAAGGAGTCATTTTCCATGAGCGTTGCCATTGAGATCGACGGCAAACAGCTGCAGGTGGAAGAGGGGATGAACCTGCTGGAGGCCGCGCTGCAAAACGGCATCTACATCCCGCATCTGTGCCACCACCCCGATCTGCCGGACATCGGTTCCTGCCGGCTGTGCATCGTCGAGGTGGAGGGGGAAGAAGGGGTTCAGCCCTCCTGCAAGCTGACCGCACGGGAGGGGATGAAGGTCACCACCAACAGCCCCCGGATTGCCGAATTGCGCAAGCTGGCGATGGAGCTGCTGCTGGCAGCCCATCCAGAGGACTGTTCCACCTGCCCCAAATACGGGCGCTGTGAATTGCAGACCCTGATCCAGTACATGGGGGGGTTCGGCCACCCGGATGCACACCCGGGTCAAGGGCTTTGCCCAGAACGACAAAAACCCGCTGCTCATCCACGACATGAACCGCTGTGTCCTCTGCGGCCGCTGTGTGCGCGCCTGCGGTGATCTGCGGGGAGTTGGGGCATTGCAGTATCTCGGGGTCACCACCGGTGCGGTCGCGCTGATCTGTGCCGGCCTGTGTGCGGCAAACGGGGATCAGGTCTCAGATGCGCCCCGCATCTCGGCCGGTTTCCTGCTGGGAGATCTTTGGGCAGTGCTGGCACTGGCTATGATCGAAAAGATGCCTCTTTCGGCGGACCTTCCACTGTTTGTCACCCTCTTTGTGCTGGGAGGGCTCGCGGTGCTCCTCTCGGGGCTCCTGCCGCGGTGGATCTTCTGCCCCGCTTGGCTCTGCGGCTGGGCGATCGGCCTGACGGTAATGTCCCCGGTGGGGTTTGCGGACCTCGACACGCTGCCGGTGGAGATTGCTGCCGCGATGCTGGTCGGTGTCTGGTATGTCGGTGTTTTTCTGAATATTGTCCGGGAAAAACTGCTTCGTCTTTGGACAGGGCGGCATTCCCGTGGAAAGGAGCGGTTGTTATGAGCAGAAAAGTGGGCGTGAGCACAGAGGAAAAGGGCCTGCCCTACTACAAGTTCTTCACCCGTCCGCTGGCACAGGTACCGGCAGAGAAGCTGGCGGTGCTGGAAGCAGGGCTGAGCAGGATCCGTGCGGTCCCGTTTGAGGAGCGCAACCTGTTTTTGCGCGGCGAGGACGGGGACTACTGCCGCCTCGGCTACGGCGTGGCAGAGGATGGGACGGCCTTCGTCTGCAACGAGACCTATATGCCGGGCGTGACCGGCGAGATGATGGACTGGTGGTTCCCCTGGCACAGTGTGGGGTCGGATCTGCGGTATAAGATCTGGGATCCGGAAGACCACTATTTTGCCCGTGCCGACCGCGCGGATTATGTCTGCGACCCGTCGGTGCCGATGCGGGAAAAGACATGGGGGGTCAATCACTATATCATGGAGGATGTCGGACCGGACCCGGAGTTCTTAAAGCTCTGCTTTAAGAGCCCCGCCGATTTCGGATATGACACCTCGGCGATCGGGACCGAGCACTGCCAGTCGCTGGTCTGTGCCATCGGCGAGGGCGGATGCCCCGCTGCCATGACTCATGTCTGGTCCCCCTATCGGGACGGCATCCTGTTCCGCTCCCGGTTCTGGATCGGGTATGCGCTGACCGACGGCACCTATCATAAGATCCTGCCGGAGGGCACCCGGGTGCCGGATCTGGTGCCCAAGGGTCTGTTTGCCCATAATATCAAGGAGTTCACAAACCTCGCTTCGATCCTGCCCGAATTGTGGAAGGAGTTCGGCAGCGAGCCGCTGTGAAGGATGATTTCGTAAAAAAGAAGAACACGGCAGCCTGATTTTTAAGGGCTGCCGTGTTCTTCTTTTCTTTACCGGTTTTGTACTCTATCAGATCTGATCCATCGGAAGCATT
>CALXIJ010000004.1 GCA_944388335.1 uncultured Pygmaiobacter sp. | reverse complement strand
GGAGCTGCCCGACCCCTACACCGCGGATTATTTTGCGGCGCTCGGCGGACGGATCGCCTATCTTGAGACCAGCCGCGGCTGTCCGTTCCACTGCGCGTTCTGCCTCTCGGGGCGGGAGGACCGGCTGCGGCTCTTTCCGCTGCCGGAGATGATGGACCGGGCGCTGCGGCTCGCCCGGTCGGGCAGCCGCACCATCAAATTCGTCGACCGGACCTTCAACGCCGACCGGCGCCGGGCCGCCGCGATCTGGCGGTTTCTCATCGAGCGCCGGCAGGCGGGCGAGATCCCCGAAGGGGTCTGCTTCCACTTCGAGATCGGGGCCGACCTCTTCGACGAGGAGAGCCTCGCCCTCCTCGCGGGGGCGCCGGCGGGGCTGTTCCAGTTTGAGGCGGGGCTGCAGAGCTTTACCCCCCCGCACCCTTGCGGCGGTCGCCCGCACCGCCGATAACGACCAGATCTGCTCGAATCTGCTCGCGCTGCGCCGGCGCGGGAACATCCACCTGCACATCGACCTGATCGCCGGCCTCCCCTACGAGGACGCCGCGGCCTTTGCCGCGGGATTTGACCGCGCCTTCGCGCTGCGCCCCCACCAGCTCCAGCTCGGCTTTCTCAAGCTGCTGCGGGGCAGCCCGCTCTGGGATCAAGCCGACGCGCTCGGGCTGCAGTTCGACCCGCAGCCCCCCTATACCGTCACCGCCACCCGCTGGCTCTCCCCCGCCGACCTCAAGCGGCTGGAGGATGCCGCGTGGGCGCTGGACCGGCTGCACAACAGCGGGCGGTATCCCCGCACGCTGGCCGAGCTGCTCGACCGCTGGCAGGGGGGTGCGCTCTCCTTCTTCGCCGCCTTCTGCGGCTACTGCCGGGCGATGGGGACGGGGGAATTCCCCCCGCAGGATTGCATCGCCGAACAGCTCTATCGCTTTGGCAAGGGGCTCGCCGGGATGAATCCTCTGCGGCTGCGGGATCTGCTCTGCATGGATCTGCTCGCCTGCCGCCGGGGCGGCCGGCTGCCGGCCTTTCTGCGGCGGGAGGACCCCGATTTCGGCCGCGTCGCCCCGCTGCTGCGCGCCGGCCGCGCCCAGCGCGCGCTGGACGGCATTGAGGACCCGCGGACGCAGTTCTCCCGCGGGCTGCTGCGCTTTTGCATCCTTTACAGCGGGGTGGGCTGCTGCGGGGGCGGCAGGACGCTGCTCTTTGCCGACCACCGCCGCGCCGACCCGGTCAGCGGCCAATACCCGCTGCTCCCGCTGCCGCTGGAGGAATTTTTCCTTCGCTGTGAGGGTGCGCCGGACTAACCCCCCCGAGCGGGAGATCCTCCGATTTTGCCGCGGCCTCACACGCGGCAGGGCGCAGGGCGGTGATTCTCTACCGAGTTTTGGTTTTCCCCTCTTTGTCCCTGCAAAGAGGGGATTTTTTATTGCCCCGCCGCCTTTTCTTTTGGGAGTCAATCCCCTTTTTGCTCTTCTGCCAAAAACAGCCCCCGGATCCCATGGGATCCGGGGGCTGTCTGCACCCTTTATCTGCACCCTTTATTTGAGACTCTCCTGCGCCGGCCGCCCCGCCGCCCCGCCGACTTGACAGCCGATTGCACCGGCCAGCACCAGCGCCGCCCCGGCCAGCGCAAATCGGCCCGGCCGCTCGCCAAAGGCCAGCGCCACCCAGAGCGGGTTGAGGATCGGCTCGACGGCGCACAGCAGATTTGCGGTCAGCGGCCCCACCGCCGCGATGGCACAGCCGAGCAGCAGGAAGCCCACCCCGATCTGAAAGACCCCGAGCAGTGCCACCGCGGCGAGCGCTGCCGGCGGGAACGCATCCTCCCCCAGCAGGAAGGGCAGCCCCAGCGCCGCGCCGGCGAGCTGGGCAAAGAAGAAGGAGGACGCCCCGTCCGCCCCCGCCGGCCGCCCCGAGAGGAAGACCACGGCATAGCTCAGCCCGCTCGCAAGGCCCATCAGGCTGCCCAGCCGCGAGCCCGCGGTCAGCCGGTCGCAGAAGAAGAGCGCCGTCCCCCCGAAGACCAGCAGGCAGGCGAGGAGTTCCCGCCCGGCGGGCCGGCGGCCGGCAAAGAGCCAGAGCAGCAGCACCACAAACAGTGGGGAGGTGTATTGCAGCAGGATGGCGTTTGCGGCGGTGGTCAGTTTTGCGGCAAAGACATAGAGGATGTTGGTCAGGCAGAGGGCCAGCGCCCCGGTCAGCACCGCCGGATTGAGGCGCGGGCGGCGCCCTGTCGCCGCCATCCACAGCCCGATCACCAGCGCCCCCACCGCGCCCCGCGCCCCGTTGATCGCGAGGGGGGACCAGGGGATCATCTTGATGCAGACCCCGCTGATGCTGAACATTCCCGCCGCTGCGAGGGCCTGCATCCCGCCGCGCCGCGCCCTTGCCGACGCCCGCCGCGCCTCGTCGCCCGCCCCTGCCCTCTGCCGCATCTTCTTGCCCCTTTCCCGCCGTGTGCTTGTCAAACCGGATCGGCGGCCTTATAATCTATAATATTATCATCATTCAAAGGTATGAAGCCCCGCCGGACATTAGAAGCGGGGGATGTCTTGGCGGCGCACGGCCGGCCGCCGGAAGGGAGCCCTGTATGAAGAAGAACCGCATCTTAGCGCCCGCGCGGATCCTGCTGCCGCGGGAGGGGGTCGACCTCTCCCGCTGGGCGGTGCTGGCCTGCGACCAGTTCACCTCCCAGCCCGACTACTGGCAGCGGGTGCGGGATTATGTCGGGGACGCCCCCAGCTGTCTCGACCTCATCCTGCCGGAGGTCTATCTCAACGAGCCGGACGTCGACCGGCGGATCGACGCGATCCACCGCGCGATGGCCGCCGCACAGGCCGACATCCTGACCCGGGCGGTCGACGGGTTTCTCTTTCTGCGCCGCACCACCGCCAGCGGCGTGCGGGAGGGGTTGGTCGCGGCGGTGGACCTTGAGCAGTACAGCTATGCGCCGGGCGAGCGGCCGCGCATCCGCCCCACCGAGCGGACGGTCACCGAGCGGATCCCCCCCCGGCTCGCGGTGCGCCGGGGCGCGCCGCTCGAGTGTCCCCATATCCTGATGCTGGCCGACGACCCCGGGAACACCCTGCTCGGGCCGCTGTCCGCTGCGGCGGACCGCAGCGCCCCGCTCTATGACACCCCGCTGATGTTCGGCGGCGGCCGCATCGCCGGCTGGGCGGTGACCGATCCCGCGCTGATCGAGGGGGCAATCGCCGCGGTGGAGGCATTTGCCCGTCGTCCCGGCCCGGACGGTCAGCCCCCGATCGCCCTTGCCGTGGGGGACGGCAACCACTCCCTCGCCACCGCAAAGGCGTGGTGGGAGGAGGTCAAGAAGGGCCTCTCCCCCGCCGAGACGGCAGCACACCCCGCCCGCTACTGCCTTGTCGAGATCGAGAACATCCACGACCCCGCGATCCGGTTTGAGCCGATTCACCGGGCGGTGTTCGGGGCGAACGCCGATGCGCTGCCGGAGGAGATGACCCGCTTCTTCGCCGCACAGGGCGCCGCGCTGCGCACCGGGCCGCAGGCGGCGGATGCGGGGGCCGCGGCCCAGCGGTTTACCCTGCTGGCCGGCGGCCGCCGTCTCGACTGCGCCCTCACGGGCTCTCCCGCGCCGCTCTGCGTCGGGAGCATCGAGGCCTTCCTCGCCGACTGGCTGTCCTCCCACCCCGGTGCGCGGGTGGACTATATCCACGGGGAGGATTCCCTCGCCGCACTGGCCGCCGCGGGCGCGGTGGGCCTGCTGCTGCCCCCGTTCGAAAAGGCGGATCTCTTCCGCGGGGTCTATCTCGGCGGGGTGCTTCCCAAAAAGACCTTCAGCATGGGCCACGCCGAGGAAAAGCGGTATTATCTGGAATGCCGCGCGATTGTCTGAACCTTCTGCGGCGGCCGGTCTCCCCCGCCGGGGCAGAACTGCGCCAAGGGCGGCCGCCGGCGCCGGGAAAGGGGCCGTTTTATCCCGATCTGTTTTGGGGAGAGGGCGCGGATCCCGCGGCGGCCTCTCCCCTTTTTCGGCTTGTACCCTGCCGGCGCTTATGGTAAAATGTCAAAAGTGAGTTTTCCTTTTGGCGGCCCTGCCGCCAAAAAACTTTTTCCAAAGGGGCGTTGTCATCTTGAACGAATTTGAACGCCGCCGCGTCCGCGGCTCCCATAAACCGGCCAAATCGGACAAGCCGTCTAAGGCGGTGCCCGCTGCCGAGAAGGCGTCCTCCGCCGGCGCCCCGCGCCCGCAGCCCGGACACGGCAAGCGGGGCGGCTTTTCCCGCTTCCTGCGCAGCCGCCGCGGCCGCATCGCGCTTCTCGTCGCCGGGGCGGTGCTCGTCCTCGCGATCGTCGGGCTGCTGCTCTTCTTCTTTCTCGGCGGGCGGGGCGGTGAGCCGGAGGAGAGCGGCATCCCCTCCGACATCTCCCGGTCGGAGAACTCCACCGACCTCGCCTACGACAAGGATGCCGACCGGATCGATGAGAGCAAATACGATCAGACCATTCTGGCCGAGAGTGAGGATGCCGGGCAGGAGTATCTCGACGAGACCCTCTTCATCGGGGACTCCAACACCTACCGGATGATCTCCTACGGCTTCACCTCGCTGGAGAATGACATCGGGGTAGTCTCGATGGGGATTCAGATGGTGACCACCAAGCCCTGCGTCTACTTCAAGGGATACGCCAACCCGGTCACCATCCCCGAGGCGGTCAAGATCATGCAGCCGCGGCGGATCATCATGACCTTCGGCACCAACAACACGATCGGCTGGTCGACCGAGACCTTCATCGACAGCTACCGCACCGCCCTCGAGGCGATCCACGACGCTTATCCCTACGCCGACATCATCATCAACTCGATCCCGCCGGTGCACCAGTACCGGGACAACCCCAACATCACGATGCAGACCATCGACAAGTTCAACCTCGGTCTGGTCGAGCTGGCCGAGGAGATGGGGTTCAAATTCCTCAATACCGCCGAGGTGCTCAAGGACGAAAAGACCGGCTTTGCCCAGTGGGAATACACCATCAGCGACGGCATCCATCTGAAGAAGGACGCCTTTGAGGCGATGTTCAACTACATCCGCACCCACAGCTATATCACCGAGGATGACCGCCCGATGCCGCTCAAGGCGATTCCCGAGCGCAAGGAGACCCCGCCCGACCTCATCACCAGCGATCCGCTGTCGGTCCATACCGCCAAGCCGGACTCCTCCTCCACACCGGCATCGGTGCGGGTGCTCTTCGGGGTCAACAACGCAAAGGCCGGCTATATCGAGGGCAGCGCCGAACAGACGGTCGCACCCGGCGGGCTCTGCGTCGAGGTGATCGCCCGCGCAAATCAGGGCTATGAATTTGTGAAATGGGAAATTTCCTCCGGCAGCATCCCCCATCCGACCGAGCCAAAGCTCGCCTTTACCGCACCCGCCGACGCCTCGGGGGAGATCCGGCTGACGGCGGTCTTCCGCGCAAAGGCCACCCCCACCCCAACCCCGACACCGACACCGACACCAACGCCGGCAACACCGACCCCGACGCCGGCAACGCCGACCCCGACACCGGCAACACCGACGCCAACGCCGGCAACACCGACGCCGACGCCGGCGACACCGACCCCCACACCGGCAACGCCGACCCCCACACCGGCGACACCGACGCCGACGCCGACGCCGGTGACAGCAAGTTCTTCCTCCGGGACGACATGACGCCAAAGCCCGATCCCTGCCCTTGTCCCCCCCACGCTTTGGGGCCGGGAAAAGCGCGGCAGTTCCTCCCGCCGCCGGTTCTGGATTTGTTTTTCCTTTGATTCAAAACGGGCGCTCTCGAAAAGGAGAGCGCCCGTTTTGCAGCGGTATGCCGGGATGAGATGCCGAGAAAAAAGAGCGGATTTTGCTGTGACTTCCCTGCGCCCCGCCCGCCGTTTTCCTGCCACGTTCCCCGCAGGACAGGACAAAAAAGCGGCGCTGTGTCCAAAACAGGCACAGCGCCGCTTTTTGTTGCTGCAGGGTTTGCCGCAGCCAATGCCCGACCCCCGCCGGGGCGGGCAGGCCGCGCAGCAAAATCCGATCAGCCGGCCGTTTTCTCCCGGCCCGGCGCACGGTAGCAGAAGGTGAAGACCAGAAAACCGATCAGCAGCGCGGCGACGATGGAATAATGTGCCTGCGTGTAATAGCCGGCATCCGCCAGCGCACCGATCCCGGCGCTGTACAGCACATTGCCCAGCGCGCCGAACACCCCGGTAAAGGCGGAGGCAGTTGCGCTGTACTCGGGGAATTCCTGACAGGAGAGCACGAACCGGGCGGTGTAGCTGGCACCGCTGATCACCCCGAAGAGGAACATTCCGCCCAGCCAGAACAGCGGCTGCTGGACCATGAGCATCGCGACGAAGAGGATCGCGCTGAACAGGCAGGACCACTTGGCATAGGTCTCGGTCCGCATCTTGCCCGACAGCGCCGCGAGGCCGGTCCGGCTGATCAGCATCCCGAAGGAGAAGGCGGTCATGACATTGGCACAGAAGTCGGTGGTATAGACGGCGGGATTCAGCCAATCCAGATAGGTCGGCAGCCAGACAATCAGATAGGTGGTGCTGGCAAAGGCAAGACTGACCACCGACAGCCACCACAGGTTCTTGCTGCGGAGGATCTGCCCATAGGGGATCGCGCGGGCGGCGGTGGACTCGCTGCCGCCCACCGCGGTCGCAGGCGCGCCAACCATCTTGGTGAGCAGGAAGTAGAGTACCCCCGCGATGACCAGCGCCGCGCCGCTGGTCAAAAAGCTGAGGGTCCAGCCCCCCACCGAATAGCTCCAGGAGGCGAACTTCGGGCCGACCATGTTGCCGACCGCGTAGAGGGTGTGCAGGATCGAGACAAACCGCGCGCGCCGCTCGCCGTAGAGGTCGGAGACATAGGTCGCGCAGAGGTTATCCAGCAGGCCGCCCGAAAAGCCGATGACCAGCTGGATCAGCAGCAGGACCGCAAACGCGGGCGCAAAGCCGAACAGCAGCAGCGCCGCGCCGAAGCTGAGCCCCATGACCAGCAGCAGCCGGCTCTTGTCCAGCCGGTCGACCACCAGCAGCGCAAAGATCATCGAGGCGGTGTTGCCCCCCTCCTTGGCGATGTTGATGGTGGACGCCGCGGAGAGCGACAGGTTGTAGTACTCGATAATCCGCGGCATCAGGGTGCCGAGGATCCCGGACGAGAGCGCATATCCCGCCATGAACACAAAGGTAAAGATGGTTGCGATCAGCAGTTTTCTCTTCTGATCTGCGGTATTTTGATTCAAACCGAGTCCTCCTTTTTTCGAGCCTGAGACGAGCGGGCGGAAAATCGCCGCCCGCAGATTACAGATTTGCCGGGCCACCGGGCCATCGCATCCATTATATCTTTCACCCGAGGACAAAGATATGAGATTTCTCATATTTTCGGTGAAAAGATGCAAAAAAATCAGCCTTTTCACCCTCTTTTTCTCTCCGATTTGTCCATCGATCCGACGGTCCGGCCTTGAAAACAAAGAACGCTCCGGCGGCGGGAGATCCCAGTTTTTCCCTCGGACGCCGGAGCGTTCTTTTTCACGCGGGCGGCGGCAGAATCGTTGCGCCGCCGCTCTCTTTTTTTCTAAAAATTGTATTTACACAAAGGACAGATGCCGTTCTTCTGCCGCCAACACCCGCTGCGCAGCGGGACGGCTGCTTCTCAGACGCTCAGCTGAGCAGTCTCGCCCAGCAGCGAGGCATTCTGCCGGAGCACCGGGCGGACCACCTCGTCGAGGTACTCCTCCACCTGCGCCGGGGCGCGGCCGATAAAGTCCTCGGGCTTCAGCAGCTCCTGCACCTCCGCCTCAGTCAGGCAGAAGGCCGGGTCGGCGAGGACCCGCTTGATCAGGTCGTTCTTGCCGCCCTCCTCCTTGACCACCTTGCCGGCGGCGATCGAGTGCTGGCGCAGCCGCTCGTGCAGCTCCTGCCGGTCGCCGCCCTTCTTGACCGCCTGCATCATGATGTTCTCGGTCGCCATAAAGGGCAGCTCATTCATCACCCGGGCATGGACCACCTTGGGGTAGACCACCAGACCGTCACAGACATTGAGCAGGATATTCAGGATCGCGTCGGCGGCGAGGAATCCCTCCGCCATCGCGATCCGCTTGTTGGCCGAGTCGTCCAGCGTCCGTTCAAACCACTGGGTACCGGCGGTGAAGGCGGGGTTGAGGACGTCCACCATCAGGTAGCGGGCCAGCGCACAGATCCGCTCGCACCGCATCGGATTGCGCTTGTAGGGCATCGCAGAGGAGCCGATCTGGTGCGCCTCAAACGGCTCCTCCATCTCCTTGAAATTCTGCAAGATCCGCAGATCGTTGGCAAACTTCATCCCGCTCTGGGCAATGCCGGAGAGGACGGTCAGCACCATCGTGTCCACCTTGCGGCTGTAGGTCTGGCCCGAGACCGGCACCACCTTGTCAAAACCCATCTCGGCGGCGATCTCCTGCTCGACCGCCTTGATCTTGGCATCGTCCCCGTCAAACAGCTCGACAAAGCTGGCCTGCGTGCCGGTCGTGCCCTTGCTGCCCAGCAGCGCCAGCGCATCGATCCGCCGCTCGACCTCCTCGAGGTCCATCATCAGCTCGTTGATCCAGAGGGTCGCCCGCTTGCCCACCGTGGTCAGCTGTGCCGGCTGCAGATGGGTGTAGGCCAGCGCCGGCATCTTGCGGTACTTCTCGGCAAAATCCGCCAGCAGCGCGATGACATTGAGCAGCTTGCGCCGCACGACGGTCAGCCCCTGCCGCATGATGATGATGTCGGTGTTGTCCCCGACATAGCAGCTGGTCGCCCCCAGATGGATGATCCCCTTCGCCTTGGGGCACTGCACCCCGTAGGCGTAGACATGGCTCATCACATCGTGGCGCACCTCCTTTTCCCGCGCCTGTGCGACCTCATAGTTGATGTCGTCCTTGTGGGCCTCCAGCTCGGCGATCTGCTCATCGGTGATCGGCAGGCCCTGATGCTGCTCGGCCCGGGCCAGCGCGATCCAGAGCCGCCGCCAGGTCTTGAACTTGTTGTCCTCCGAAAAGAGATACTGCATCTCATCGCTGGCGTAACGGGTCTGGAACGGGCTGATATAACGGTCATGTGCCATGATTTTACCTCCGGTTTTCGCGGGCGCACCCGCAGATTTTCAACAAATTTCGTTCAGCCGACCCGGTAGATCCGCATCCGGGCGCTGTCATACACCTTTTCGAACCCCGCAAACCGGCTCTCGCTGCCGGGGAACGCGGGGCTGTAAACGAGATAGCGGATCCCCTTCTCCGCGCAGAGGCCGGCAATCTCCTCTGCCGCGGTGTCCGGGTCAAAGATCCGCTCGACCACCGCAAGCCGGTCCTTTACCTCTTCGGTCGGCACCCCCATGTTGCTGACCGCGTACTTGAAGCTCTCCATATACGCAGGCACCCCCGAAAGGCCGCTGTAGACATTGCTCAGCCCCTCCGCCGCGGTGCCGGTGTGGATCCGGTTGGTGGCGAACAGCTCGCCCTCCGCCGCGTGCTGCGCGAGCCAGCGCATCCCCTCCTCCTCCTCGGCGGTGAGGGGCTCCTTGCCGTGCTGGGTCTGCTGGGCAGACGCCGCGCCGGCGGGATCCGCGAGGATCTGCACCCCCTGCCCCGCCAGCGCGCCGATCATCAAAAGGCCGGTGGCAAGTCCCACCGCGGCGAGCAGCGCCAGCGCCGCCGCAGCCGGCCGGCCGCCCCAGCGGCCCAACGGGCGCAGCCAATCGGCCAGCTTGTCCAGCCGGCTGACCGCGAGCAGATTGAGGAAGAAGAGCCCCGCATAGGCAAAATACATCTGGCTCATCGAGGCGTGGTCAAAGAGGAAAAACGCTGCAAAGCCGCCGACCGCCGCCGCATTCCAGAGCAGCCGGCTCGCACTCAGCCGCGGCAGGGCGCGCAGATCGGCAAACGCCCCTCTGAGATAGAGAGGAAAGGTCGCCGGCGCCATGCAGAAGGCCTGCAGCAGCATAAAGAGTGGCAGGCTCAGCCGTCCGGCCAGCGCGCTCTTGGCGGCGATCAGGGAGATGATGTTGGAAAAGTAGGATTTGCCCAGGGTTCCCGCCGGGGCAAAGGTCATGCTGCTGGCGGCGCCGGCCGAAAAATAGAACAGGTAGAGCAGCCCAAAACCGCCACTGACCACCCCGGCGAAGAGGAGCAGTTTTGCCCGCCCTCTGCAGCCGGGCTGCAAGGCCCGGACCGCGCAGGCGCAGACGACCGCGATCGCGAGGATCCCGGCGGCCGGCCCCTTGGCAAAGCAGAGCCCGGCAAAGGCGAGCAGTGCCGCCGCCGTCATCCAGCCGTCAAACCCCTCCCGGTCAAGCTGCCAGAAAAAGAGGGTGAAGAGGGCGAGAAAGACGGTCGCGGTCGTCTGTCCGTTGATGTTGGTCAAAATATGCCGGATCGCGGTGTTCCAAAACCGGCTCTGCCCATCGGGCAGGACCTTCCAGAGGCTGGCGCAGCCCAGCAGAAAGATCGCCGCGAGCAGCGCCCAGCGCTTTGCGGCGCTGCCGCCCAGAATCACCGTCCCGATCCGCCAGAGCAGAAAGACCGCCAGCGCCAACAGCAGCGGGGTCTGGTAAAAGGCCACGACATCATAGGCCGGCAGCCCGCCGGCCATCGCGAGGCCGGCGGCAAAGAGCTCGGTCAGATAGTGGTAGGTCAGGGTGACCCCGAAAAACCGCAGATCCTGCGGCGGAAAGCCGCGCAGAAAGCTCTCGGCGTTGCCGAGGTTCCAGAAAAAGTCCTGATTGGGGCAGATCTCCCCCACCGCTGCGGGATGCGCAAACTGCACCGCCCCCGCAGCGCTCGCCAGCGCGAGCAGTGCGAAGAGGAGCAGCCCCCCCGCCGGCGGCAGCAGCCGGGCGCCCGCAGGGCGCTTTGCCCCGCCGCGGCGCACCGCCGCAGCGGCGATCCCCGCTGCCGAGGCCAACGCGATCCCCCGCAGCACCAGCGCACTGCCCGCCAGACTGCTCGCCACCGTGCCCGCCGCGAGGACCGCAAGCCCAAAGACAATCGCCGCCGCCCCCCGCAGCAGCGGGGGGATTCGCTCCCCCGCGAGGCGGACGATCAGCCAGCCCGGCCCGCCGCCCACCACCGCCGCGACCAGCCAGCACCAGAGCATCCCCGCCGCGCTGCCGCCGGCGGCCTCGGTCAGTGCCAGCACCCCGCCAAGGGCCGCCAGTGCCGGCAGTGTCATCGCGAGAGTGCCAATTTTTCCCTTTGTCACGATTCTGATCAGTGGTGGAACAGCCGCATGCCGCAGAAGGCCATTGCGATGCCGTACTTGTTGCAGGTCTCGATCACCTGAGCGTCCCGGATCGAACCGCCCGGCTCAACGATCGCCTCCACGCCGCTGCGGTGCGCCCGCTCGATGTTGTCCCCGAACGGGAAGAAGGCGTCGCTGCCCAGCACGACCCCCTTCACCCCGGCGAGGTAGGCGCGCTTTTCCTCCCGCGTCAGCGGCTCGGGCCGGGTGGTAAAGGTCTGCTGCCAGACCCCCTCGCCCAGCACCTCCTCGGGATCCTCCCCGAGATAGACGTCGATCGCGTTGTCCCGGTTGGCGCGGCCCAGATCCTCCCGGAAGGGCAGCGCGAGCACCTTTGGATGCTGGCGCAGATGCCACAGATCGGCCTTGCCGCCGGCGAGCCGGGTGCAGTGGATCCGGCTCTGCTGGCCCGCGCCCACACCGATGGCCTGCCCGTCCTTGACATAGCAGACCGAGTTGGACTGGGTGTATTTGAGGGTGATGAGGGAGACCATCAGGTCCCGCTTTTGCTCCTCGGTGAGGGTCTTGTTCTCGGTGACGACATTCTCCAGCAGCGCGGGGGTGACCTTCAGGTTGTTGCGGCCCTGCTCAAAGGTGATGCCGAAGACGTCCTTGTGCTCGATCGGCGCCGGCTCATAGCCGGGATCGATCCTGACGATGTTGTAGTTGCCCTTCTTCTTGGTCTTGAGGATCTCAAGGGCCTCGTCGGAGTAACCGGGGGCGATGATTCCGTCCGAGACCTCCCGTTTGATGATCTTGGCGGTGGCCGCGTCGCACTCGTCCGAGAGGGCGATCCAGTCCCCGAAGCTGGACATCCGGTCGGCGCCGCGGGCCCGGGCATAGGCGCAGGCCAGCGGGGTCCGCTCCATCCCCTCGACAAAATAGATCTTTTTGCGGACATCGGTCAGCGGCAGCCCCAGCGCGGCGCCGGCGGGGCTGACATGCTTGAAGCTCGCCGCTGCCGGCAGGCCGGTGGCCTCCTTGAGCTCCCGCACCAGCTGCCAGGAGTTGAGCGCATCCAGAAAATTGATATATCCCGGCTTGCCGCAGAGCACCTCCAGCGGCAGTTCGCCCTGCTGCATCAGGATCCGGGCGGGTTTCTGGTTGGGGTTGCAGCCATATTTGAGTTCCAGCTCTTTCATGCCAAACAACATCCTTTCTCATGTGTAAAATCGGCAAGCCCGCGCCCCGGAGAGCCGGGGTGCGGGCGGGCAAATTCCTGTTATTTCATCATATCCCGATGGAAGGTGTCGCGCTGCAGGGTACCGGCGCGCTGTTTTTTGTACTTGTTGAAGATCCGGGTCTGGCTCTCCCCCTCGCCCAGCGGGATATACCGGACAAAGAGGCTGACCTTGTTGTCCTCGTTGAGGTTCTCCCAGAGGGTGGCGGCGAAGGTGTCGATGTCCCCCTCGATCCGCACCCGGCGCGGCTCGCCGGTAAAGCTCGGGATCGGGTTGCCGTCGCACTCATAGGTGTGCAGAAAACGCCCCTCGCCAGCCAAGGGCTTTGGGTACTCGTAGAAGAACCGCTCCACCGAATCGGGGTTGCCGTCGTCGCTCTTGATGATCCCCATCCGGTAGCGCATCCGCCCGCCGGTGACCTTCAGATAACTGCTGATCCGGGGGGTGAAGTTCGGGCCGTCCGGCTCGAAGGAGCGCTTGCGCAGCGCCTTGGAAAAGCTCTCCCCGTTCTGCATGTAGTCGTAGATGGTGTCGGTCTGGTCCCCGTTGGTCACGATGGTGATTTGGTCCCCCAGCACCCGCACCGGCGCATAGATGATCAGGGTCGGATCGATCATCCGGCTCTCGTCCGCTGCCTCGGTGATGATCCCGCCGTCCCGCTCGGTAAAGACCCGGTTGCGGCTGTTCGCGCTGCGGCCCATGATGAAATAGGCCGCGACGGCATACCGGCCGTCCTCACTGCGCCCGATGACAATCCCGCGCCCGGGATAACTGTTCTCCCGCAGCAGTTTCGCAATATCCTGTGTCGCCATTCTCAGTCTGCCCCCTTCTTTTGCATCTGCGCCGCAGCCGGCTCACTCGCCCAGCAGACGGCTGAGCACCTCGCGATAGGCCTCCTCCTCGCCGCCGAGATCCCGACGGAAGAGGTCCTTGTCCAGATGGGCGCCGGTCTTGGCATCCCAGAACCGGCAGGTGTCGGGGCTGATCTCGTCCGCCAGTACGATGGTGCCGTCCGCAAGGCGGCCGAACTCCAGCTTGAAGTCGATCAGATCAATCCCAAAGCCGGCCAGATACGCCTTGAGGATCTCGTTGATCCGCAGCGCATAGTCCGCGATGGTGTCCAGCTCTTCCCGGGTGGCCGCGCCCAGCGCGATGGCGTGATAGCTGTTGATCAGCGGATCCCCCAGCGCGTCGTTCTTGTAGCTGTACTCCAGCGTCGGGCTGGCAAACCGGGTCCCCTCCGGCACACCCAGCCGGGCGGTAAAGCTGCCGGCGGCCACATTCCGGACGATGACCTCCAGCGGGACGATGCTGACCTTCTTGACCAGCGTCTCGCGGTCGGACAGCTGCTTGACAAAATGGGTGGGAATCCCCTTCTCGGCCAGCATCTGCATCAGCGCATTGGTGACCTTGTTGTTGACGACTCCCTTGCCCCGGATGGTGCCCTTTTTGGCGCCGTTGCCGGCGGTCGCATCATCCTTGTAGTCGACGATGACATAGTTCGGATCGTCGGTCGCATAGACCTTTTTTGCCTTGCCCTCATAGAGCTGTTCCATCTTCTGCATGATCGGTATTCCTCCCTCTATTGTGCCGGCTGTGCCGGTTGCTGTCTCTCTCTTTCAGAGCCTTCTGCCCGCGCCTTGCGCCGTTCCAGATGGCCGGCATCTTCTGCCGCTGTCGTGCGGTTCCACCGGTCTCCTTGGCACAGCGGCAGAATCGGGCGCCTGCAGCCCTTTTATTTCAGCTGATCCGCAAGGGTCTTTTGAAGCTTTTTGTCCTTTTCGGCAACCCGCTGCGCCTCCGCCGCGCGGCGCGCAGCCAGCCGATCCCGCAGCCCCTCGTCCTCCAGCGCGAGGATCTCGGCCGCAAGCAGGCCCGCATTGGTCCCGCCGTCGATCGCAACCGTCGCCACCGGGATTCCCCAGGGCATCTCAACCGTCGCCAGCAGCGCGTCCAGACCATCCATTGCGCCGCTGTGGATCGGCAGGCCGATGACCGGCAGCACCGTGTTGGCAGCCAGCGCACCGGCGAGGTGGGCCGCCATGCCGGCCGCGCCGATCAGCACCCCAAAGCCGCCCTCGATCGCGCCCTTGGCAAAGCTCGCCGCCGCCTCCGGGGTCCGGTGCGCGCTCATCACATGGGCCTCAAACGGGATGTCCAGCTCCCGCAGCACATCGATCGCCTTCTGCACAACCGGCAGATCGCTGTCGCTTCCCATCAGGATTCCAACCTTTTTCATCTTTTTTCCTCCCGCCTTATCTTGGCCGGTCGGCCGCAAATCGCCCGCCCCGCCTGTTTCTCACATTTATAATATTAAAAGGTTTGTCCTGCAAAATCAATGGTTCGCCCCATTTTTCCTCGATTTGCGCGTTTTTGTCCTTTTCTCCCTTTGGCCATCGGGATTCGCGGCAAAGCTCCTTTTTTCCTCTTGCGGCTGGTTTTCTTCTTTGTTGACTATCTTCGATCCCTTTGATATGCTTAAAGAAAAATCCCGCACACACAAATTGGCGGGATCAGGAGGAATCATCTATGGTTCAAAATCGAAACATCGCGGTCTGCATTATCCTTTCCATCGTCACCTGCGGCCTGTATGGACTGTACTGGCTGGCCTGTCTTGCCAATGACGTCAACACCGTCTCGGGCCGGCAGGGAGATCTGTCCGGCGGCATGGTGGTGCTGCTCGCGATCGTCACCTGCAACATCTTCAATCTCTACTGGGCTTATACGGCAGGGGAGAAGATCGATGCCGCCCGTCAGTCCCGCGGCCTGCCTCCCCAGAACAACGGGCTGATCTACCTGCTGCTCTCCCTCTTCGGCCTTAGCGTCGTGGCGTGGGCTCTGCTCCAGAATGAGCTCAACCAGATCAGCGCCGGCCCGACCCAGAACTATGGCAGCTCGTTCTAAGCAGCTTTTGCTTCTCTGCACGCTGGGTGCGTTGCTCTGCGCCGGCGGGGTGCTGCTCTGGCGGGCGGGGCTTGGGGTCCCCTGTCTCTTTCACCTCGTCACCGGGCTGGACTGTCCCGGCTGCGGGGTGACCCGGATGCTCACCGCCCTCGCCGCCGGAGATCTCGCCGGGGCATGGCGCAGCAATCCCTGTCTGCTCGCCCTTTCGCCGGTGTTGGCGGTGCTCGCCCTCTCCCTTGCGGCGGGCTGGCTGCGCACCGGGCGGCTGCACCCAAAACGGCTGCAATCCCTTCTCCTGTGGGGCTGCATCGGGGTTTTGCTGGTCTTCGGCGTTCTGCGCAATCTCCCCTTTTATCCCTACTGAGCGCCGGATGCACCGGTTTTCCGTCTTTTTTAAAACAGCAAAGCAGGCAGGGCGCCATGGATTTGACGCCCTGCCTGTTCTTTTGCAAAAAAGCCCGGCAAAAGCCGAGGTGCACTTTACCCGAGCGGCAGATAGCCGGTCTGCGTGATCATCTCCTGCCCCTCCTCGGACAGCAGCCAGTCGATCAGCAGCGGCAGATTGGGGTTGTCGTTGTCCGCGCGGTAGACCGCGTAAAAGGGCACAACGAGGGGATAGCTCCTGCTCTGGATGTTCTCGGCGCTGGGGTAGGCCCCATCGAGGGCGAGCAGCCGAATCCCCTGCTCCCCCGTCATCCCCTCCACATAGAAGCGGAAGGAGAACCCGACCGACCCGCCGAGGATCGCAAACAGGGATTTTTTGCCGATCGGGGTCCCGTCCATAAACGTCTCAAAGACGGTCTGGCTGCCGCTGCCCTCCATCCGGGTGACCGGGTTGATCACCCTGTCCGGCCCGCCGACCTCGGCCCAGTTGGTGTACTCGCCGGCATAGATCCCCCGCAGCTGATCGGTCGTCAGTCCCTGCACCGGGTTGTGCTCATTGACGAAAAAGACAAACGCCTCCAGCCCGATCGGCACAAAGACCAGCTCCGTCCCCTGCTCCTCTGCATAGGCCTGCTGCTCCCGCGACGGGGCAGCGCAGAAGAACAGGTCGGTGCTGCCGTCCACGATCGCCTGATAGCCCCGCACCGTGTTGTTATACTGCATCGCGCTGTCGGCGGCAAAGTTTTCCCCGTAATAGTTGTCGTCCGAAAACCGCCCGCCCTCATACCGGACGCAGCCCGCCGGGTAGAGGTTCTCGATCACCGCCGCATAGACCGGCACCAGCGCCGCCGCGCCGTCGAGCACCGGCAGGTCGCCGGACAGCCTCACCGAGGCCGCAAGGTGCGGCAGGTCGCTTCCCTCCTCATGGGGGAGGTACCGCCCCACATCCACCATCTGCGCCTGCGCCGTGCTACCGAAATTGCTGACCAGCCGCCGGGTCAGCAGCAGGTACATCGCCAGATGGAAGGCGGCAAAAAGCAAGAGCACCAGCCCCAGCGCTGCGATCTGTTTTGCGAGCTTCATCCCCTCACCACAGCTCCCTTCCCACAAACCCGAGGATCGAGCAGTGCTGGTAGGCGTATGCCGCATAAAGCAGATGTGCCAGCGTCAGCAGCAGGCAGAGGGCCACCACCGACGCGAGCAGGATCAAAAAACTGCGCTGCTTCATCCCCCTCACCTCACATATAGGCGACCGAGAAGAAGAGCAGCCCCACGCAGACGGCAACCGCAAGCAGCAGCAGAGACGCCGCCGCCGCGCTGAGGATCAAAAAGACCTCCCGCCGCTTGATCGTCTGTTCTGAAACCGCACCGGGGCTGCGCCGGTTCTTTCGCTGTGCCGAGAGATAGAGCGCCACGCTGACCACAAGCAGCACCAGCGCCACTGCCGGGATCCCGAAAAACAGCGCGCCGATCCCATACACTCTGAGCATCACAATCGCCTCCCTGTAACCCAAATCGTCCGGGCACCGCCGTCCGCTGTGTGATGGGAAATTCCCCTGTCCCCATCCTATCACAGCTGCCGGACGGCGCGCAAGGCCCTGCACAAAGGAAAATCCGCCCGGCCTGCCGGACGGGCGGATTTTTATGCGATTAAGAGCTCAAGGTTCAGTCCTTATAGGGCCACGCGACCTCATCGGTGATCGGGCAGACATAGGGCTTGCCCTTGGTGACCGCGTCGAACTCCGCCTTCATCTCGGCCAGACGCTCGGGGTTCTCGATCATCTTGTAGGCGCCGGCTGCCATGACCTTGCCCGCGCGCAGCATTCCCTTCATACCGATCGAGGAACCGGAGCAGGCGGTGATCATCCAGCTGTGGCCGCCCGACAGGGTTGCCGCAGTGCACTCGCTGTTCTGGATACCCGGGCAGATGTGCATGACATCGCCGTAGTCGGTGGAGGCAAAGCCGTTGTTGTGGGCCAGCGGGCGGACCGCGTCGTCGAAGGGCGGGGTATCCTGCTCATACAGCGGGCTGGTGCGGTTGATCTCGTCGGCGAACTTCTTCTCCTCCTCGGTCCAAGCAACGGTCGGAATCTCCTCACGCGCCTCCTGCATCGCCTTGGCCAGAACGGTGTTCTGCAGGGTGGGATAGATGCCGCCCAGCCGCTCGATCTCGAGGGTGGTGTCGGTCATGTGGGCCGCGCCCTCGGCGCACTTGACCACCCGGTCAAAGGCATCCAGAATCGCCTCGCGGCTGAGCGCGCGGACGAAGTACTTGACGCAGGCGGAATCCGGCACGATGTTGGGCGCGCGGCCGCCGTCAAGGATCGCATAGTGGATCCGCACGTCGTCGGTGACATGCTCCCGCAAAAACTCCGAGCCGATGTTCATCAGCTGCACTGCATCCAGCGCGCTGCGGCCGTCCTGCGGGTTCATCGCGGCGTGGGCGGTCTTGCCGCTGAACTTGAAGATCGCGCCCTCCAGCCCGTTCATCACGCCGAGGGTGTTCTGGCTGCTCGCGCCCGGATGCCACGCGACGGTGAAATCGCACTCCTTGAACGCGCCGCCGCGGGCCATAAAGCCCTTGCCGGTGATCTGTTCCTCAGCGGGGCAGCCGTAGAAGATGACGGTGCCCTCCTTGCCGCTGGCCTCCAGCTCTGCCTTCAGCCCGATGCAGGCAGCGACGCAGCCGACACCCAGTAGGTTGTGGCCGCAGCCCTGTCCCTGACCGCCCGGCACCACCGGGTCCTGATGGGAGCAGACTTTCTGGCTCAGGCCGGGCAGGCAGTCATACTCTCCGCAGAAGCCGACAACCGGATGGCCCTTGCCCCAAACGGCACGGATCGCGGTGGGCATCCCATAGGCGCCCAGCTCAACCTCAAAGCCCTGTGACTTTAAGTATTCGGCGGTCCACTCGCTCGCCTGTTTCTCGTTCCAGCCCATCTCCGGGTTCTCCCAGATCTTGGTGGCCAGCTTGGTCAGCGCGTCGGCCTCCCGGTCGATCGCCGCACAGCAGATCTTTTCGCTCATAATAACTCTCCCCCTTAACAAAAGATTGGTTCAAGTATACTGTTTGTCCTCTTTTCTGTCAATAAAAAACACCTTGTTTTTAAATATTGTCCACACATTAAAAACACAGAGGGCAGATGCCGCAGCATCTGCCCTCTGTTTTGCACTGTTGCACTGTTATCGGGGTGGAGCTTATGCCTTTTCCTTGCCCTTGGCCATGCCCTTCTCGATCTTGCGCTTCTTGTTGATCGCGATCATGCTGGTGATGATGATTGCGAAGATGGTCGCCAGATACGGGATCATGTTGAGGAACTCAGTCGGGAACTTGGTCTGGTTCTTCAGGGTGATCGAGAGCGAATCGGTGAAGCCGAAGAGCAGAGCCGCCAGCGCGGAGCCGACCGGTTCGCCGTTGGCCATGTTCTGGGCGGACAGACCGATGTAGCCGCGGCCGTTGGCCATGTTCTTCATGAAGAACTGCACCCAGCTCATCGAGAGGAAGGCGCCGGACAGGCCCGCGAAGACACCGCAGAACGCGAACGAGATGTAACCGATCTTCGGCACCGAGATACCGACCGACTCGGCAGCCTTGGGATTCTCACCGACAGCGCGGATCCGCAGACCAATCCGGGTCTTCTTGAGCAGGAACCAGACGAGGAACACCGAGAGCACCGCCAGATAGGTCAGCAGGCTCTGGCCCGAGATGATCCGGCCCAGCACCGGGATATCCTTGATGAGGGGGATGTCGATGGTCGGAACCGCATAGGCGCGGAAAGCGCCGCTGGTGGTGGATTTCTCACCGGTCAGCAGGTACATCACAAAGACGGTGCCGCCGGTTGCCATCAGGTTGAATGCGATACAGGTCAGGTAGAGGTCGGTCTTACCGGTCAGGCTGGAGAACGCAATAATCATGCCGGTCACAAGGCCGATGACGATCGCGCCCAGCAGGCCGATCCAAACGCTGTTGCCATAGTGGGCAAAGACCACTGCGCCCAGCGCGGAGCAGAGGATCATGCCTTCAATACCCATGTTAAACATACCCGCTTGACGGGTGATCAGGGCAGCGAGGGCGGCGAAGACCAGAGGGGTCGCCATCTTGATACCTTCCGCAATAAATGCAACCCAGTCAATACTCATAATGCTGTCTTCTCCTTTCGTTTCAAGCCGCAGCCTTGGCCTGCTTTTCCTTCTCTTCCTTCTCAGCGGCCTTGAAGATCAGCTTGTTCTTGGTGCCGGACAGGAAGGACTCCGCCGCGACCAGAAGAATGATGATGCCCTGAATGACCGTGACGAACTCGGTCGGGATATCACCGCTGGTGTTGACCACGTCCGCACCGATGCGGATATAGGCGAGGAAAAGAGCGCCGATCGGAACGAGGACCGGGTTTTTCTTGGCGAGAACCGCGACCAGCAGGCCGTCAAAACCGTGCTGGGTGGTGACGGTCCACTGGAAACGGGTGTAGTTGCACATCATCTCGGTCGCACCTGCGATACCGGCAAAGGCGCCGCCGGCCAGCTGTGCGGCAAAGGAGACGCCCAGCGCAGACATACCGACCGCAGTCGCAAACCGGGGATTCGCGCCGACGATCCGCATCTTCCAGCCAAAGGTGGTCTTGTAGAAGAGCAGCGAGACGAGCACCACGCAGATGATCGCAACGATCAGGCCGGACTGGATCCGGAAGCTGCCGAGGATCGAGGGCAGCTGCACGCTCTCGGGGATCTCCTTGGAGCCGAGGTAGGCGATCGTGCTGTCCAGCATCAGATACCGCATGACCCAGGTGGCCAGATAGGCGATGACGCTGTTGAGCATCAGGGAGACGACAACGACGTTTGCGTTGAACTTGCGGTCCATGATCGCCGGGATGAAGGCAAAGACGACACCGGTGAGGATCGCAACGATGTACATCAGCGGAACCATCACGACCGAGGGCAGGTTCATGTTTGCCATGTTGACCGACACGAGGGTGACCATGCAGGCGGAGAACATGAAGATACCTTCACCGATCAGGTTAAACTTATTGACCGCGTACATAAAGCACATCGACAGGCCGCAGATGGTAAAGGGGATGGCCAGATTGACGATACTGCCGATGCGGCGGGCAGAGGAGAACGGTCCGATGATGAACTGCTGGATAATAAAGCCCGGTTCATCGCTGATGAGCAGCAGGGTGAGCAGCGCCACACCATAGGCGATCAGCAGTCCGACAAGGATTCGGACGACCTCCATTACGGATTCAATCTTTTGTGTTTTGTTCATAACAGGGCCTCCATCTCTTCCTGAGTCATTTCTTTCACACCCAGCATGTACTCGCCCAGCGTCTCCTCAGAGACCTCGTTGGCCTTCGGGAAGGCAGCCACGACCTTGCCCTTGTGCATGACAAGCAGCCGGTCGGAGCACTCCAGCACCTCATTGAGGTCGGCGGAGATCAGCAGGGTGGCGGTGCCCTCCTCGCGCGCCTTGCGCACGATGGTCTTGCGGATCATCTCGGCGGTTCCGACGTCGATGCCGCGGGTGGGCTGGCAGGCGAGGATGAAGTTGGCGCCGCTGGTGAACTCGCGGGCAACCACGACCTTCTGGATATTGCCGCCGGACAGCATCCGGACCGGCTGGTCGGGACCGTCGCAGGAGATCTCAAACTCCTTGATGTACTGGTTGACGGCCTCGTTGATCTTCTTCTCGTTCATGAAGAGGGCGTTCTTGTACTCCTTCTTCTCGAACCGGTCGGCCATGATGTTCATCTTGATAGACATATCGCCGGCGACGCCCTCGACCATGCGGTCCTCAGCGATGTAGGCCATGCCCAGATCGCGGATCTCCCGCACGCTCTTGCCAGCGATCGAGGTATCGTTCAGCTTGACCTCGCCGGAGGCAAAATCGCTCAGGCCGGCGAGAACCTCGCTCAGCTCGGTCTGGCCGTTGCCCTCGACGCCCGCGATGCCGATGACCTCGCCCGCGTGGATGTCAAAGGAGACGCCGTCGATAACATGCTTGCCGTGGGCGTTGATCTTGACCAGATTCTTGATCGAAACGACCGGCTTGCCGGGCTTGGGATCCTCTTTCTCGATCTTCAGCACGACGTCGCGGCCGACCATCAGCTTGGAGATCGCCGCCTCATTGAGACCCTCGGTGTCATGGGTGCCCATGCACTGGCCATGGCGCAGAACAGTGACCTTGCTGCAGATCCGCATGACCTCTTCCAGCTTGTGGGAGATGAAGATGATCGAGACGCCGCTGTCACGCAGGGTAAACAGCTGCTCGAACAGCTCCTCGGTCTCCTGCGGAGTGAGCACCGCAGTCGGCTCGTCGAGGATCAGGATCTTAGCGCCCTTGATCAGCGCCTTGAGGATCTCGACCTTCTGCATCTGGCCGACGCTCAGATCCCGCACCTTGCTGCGCGCATCCACCTTAAAGTTGTACTTGTCCGCGATCTCCTGTGTGGCCTTGACTGCACCCTCAAAATCGAACAGGCCGTTTTTCATCGGCTCGACGCCGAGCGTCACGTTCTCGGCGACGGTCAGCGACGGCACCAGCATGAAGTGCTGGTGCACCATGCCGACGCCCTTGGCAATGGCGTCCAGCGGGTTGGTAATCTTCTCCTCTTTGCCATTGATGAAGATCTTGCCCTCCTGTGCCGGCTCCATGCCGAACAGGATCTTCATCAGCGTCGTCTTGCCAGCGCCGTTCTCGCCTACCAAAGCGTGAATTTCGTTGACGCCGACACCGAAGGTAATATCCTTGTTGGCAACGAATCCGTTCGGGTAGATCTTGGTGATATTTTGCATACGCAGTACCTCGTCTGCCATGCAATTAACCCCCCTTTTTCGCTTATTTTGCAGCGGCGGCGGACAGCCGCTGCTCTATGGCCTGTTTCCCCGTCCGCCGTCCCCCTCCGTGCCGTCGCTCCGGGCGGCACGGGGGGGGACGGCGGGCAAATGCTTGCCCGCCGGCCTCTCCTGCCCGCGGCGGCTAAAAAGGTTTCCCTTCAGCACACCGCAGGGGTTTGGTGCGTTACTCTGTTACTTCTCAGCCCGCAGAAGCGACATACTCGTTGTACTCGTCGGCGGAAGCGAAGTCATAGTAGCTCTTGACATCCAGCTCGCCGGAAGCGATCTTCTCAGCGGCGTCAGCCATCTGGGTGCGGATCTCCTCGGGCACGTTGGTCTGGAAGAACTCATTGTCGACATAGCCGACCGAATCCTCAGCGAGGCCCAGAGTGATGGTGGTGCCCCACATCGAGTCGTCGCCGGCCTCGATGTCGTGGAACAGGGAGACAAAGGAGTTGCCGACTTCCTTCAGCATGGAGGTCAGGATGACGTCCGCCTTATCGGGGGTCTCGGAGTCGATGTACTGCGCATACTGGTCGGAGTCAACACCGATCGCCCAGGTGCCCTCAGCGCCCATGCAGGCCTCGAACAGGCCGTCGCCGGAACCGCCGGCAACCTGATAGAAGACGTCGGCGTTGTTGTTGCGGATCTGGTCCTCGACCAGGGTCTTCATCTTGGTCGGCTCGGTCCAGCTGTCAAC
>CALXIJ010000003.1 GCA_944388335.1 uncultured Pygmaiobacter sp. | reverse complement strand
AGGCCGGGCAGATCGGGGTACTGCAGCAGCGCGATTGCGATGTTGGTCATCGGTCCGATGACCAGCAGCTCCAGCTCCCCCTTCTCCTCCACCGCGACCTCGTGGATCAGCTGGGAGGCGATGCGGGGATCAAAGGCGCTGTGCTGCGCCCGCGGCAGGGTCAGATCGCCCAGGCCGGTCTTGCCGTGGGTACCGTCGCTCGAGTGCAGCCCGTTGTCCCGGAAGGGCTGGACCGCTCCCTTTGCCACCGGCACCGTCTGACCCAGATACTCCATCAGATCCAGATTGTTCTGGCAGACATACTTGTGTTCGACATTGCCGTTGACCGAGGTGACAGCCTTGACCTCCACCTCGTCGCTGTACAGTGCGGCGATGATGGCGATCGCGTCATCCGTCCCGGTATCACAATCAATAATAAAAGGTCTTTTCTGCATTGGAATTTGTCCTCCGTTTTGATTGCCGCGTCCGCCGTCAGGCGAGGGAGAGCGCGACCTCCATCATCTGGGTAAAGGCGGTCTGCCGCTCCTCGGCGGTGGTGATCTCCTCCGGCCCATCCGAAATTGTCACGATGCACAGCGCGTTGACCCCGGCTGCGGCGGCGTTGGTGTAGAGGGCAGCGGATTCCATCTCGCCCGCCAGAACACCCATCTCGGCCCAGGTCCTGCCGTGGGGCAGATCCACCCCATAGAAGACATCTCCCGAGAGCACATTGCCGACGTGATATTTATAGCCCAGCGCCTTGGCGCTGGCGACCGCCTTTTCGAGCAGCTCAAAGCTGCAGATCGGGCAGAAACTGCCCGGCAGCCCCTGCATCGCAACGTAGTTGCTGGTGGTGCAGCTGCCCATCGCAAAGACCATCTCCCGCGCGTGAACCTGCGGCTGCATGGCGCCGGCGGTGCCGATCCGGATCAGGTTCTTGCAGCCGTAGACATGGATCAGCTCATAGCTGTAGATCCCCATCGAAGGGCAGCCCATACCGGTGCCCATGACCGAGACCGAACGGCCTTTATAGGTGCCGGTGAAGCCGAACATATTCCGGGTCCAGTTGAACTGCTTGACATTCTCCAGATAGGTGTCCGCGATAAACTTCGCCCGCAGCGGGTCGCCGGGCAGCAGGACAGTCTCGGCAATTTCCCCCACCTTCGCCCCGATATGCGGGGTGGGTGCAGTCAGATTCTTCGACATTCCATGACTTCCTTTCGGTCCTGTGTTTGTGCTCTATTCTCAGGCGAGGGAGAGCGCGACCTCCATCATCTGGGTAAAGGCGGTCTGACGCTCCTCGGCGGTGGTGACCTCGTCCGGGCCGTCCGAAATGGTCAGGATGCACAGCGCATTGGCCCCGGCCGCGGCGGCGTTGGTGTAGAGGGCGGCGGACTCCATCTCGACCGCGAGAACGCCCATCTCGGCCCAGGTCTTGCCGTGGGGCAGATCGACGCCGTAGAAGACATCGGAGGAGAGGATGTTGCCGACATGGTACTTGTAGCCCAGTGCCTTGGCGCTGGCGACCGCCTTCTCAAGCAGCTCGAAGCTGCAGATCGGGGCGAAGGTGCCCGGCAGGCCCTGCATCGCAACATAGTTGCTGGTGGTGCAGCTGCCCATGCCGAAGACCATCTCCTTGACGTGGACCTGCGGCTGCATCGTGCCGGCTGTGCCGACCCGGATCAGGTTCTTGCAGCCGTAGATGTTGATCAGCTCATAGCTGTAGATCCCCATCGAGGGGCAGCCCATGCCGGTGCCCATGACCGAGACCGGACGGCCCTTGTAGGTGCCGGTGAAACCGAACATATTCCGGGTCTGGTTGAACTGCTTGACATTTTCCAAATAGGTGTCCGCGATGAATTTTGCCCGCAGCGGGTCGCCGGGCAGCAGAATGGTTTCCGCAATCTCTCCCACCTGTGCCTGAATGTGCGGGGTCGGTGCAACCAACTTAGCCATAATCAAATCGTCCTTTCTTTTTTGGGTATTTTGAAGCGGCCGCGGGCCGCTGCAAGTCGTTTTTTCAGATCAGCTTCGCCGTCCTGCCGAACGCCTCCACCTCATCCCAGCTGGGGATGCTGTTCGCCGCGCCCTTCTTGCTGACCGCCATGCTGCTGGCGAGGCTGGCCATCCGCAGCGCCTCGGCCGCGGTCAGCCCCTTCGCGGTGCTGGCGAGGAAGAAGCCGCAGAAGGTGTCCCCCGCCGCGGTGGTATCCGCCACCGGCACATCATAGATGCCGTGGCTGGCCCGCTCGTCGCCGTACTGGTAGAGCACGCCGTCCTTGCCGACCGTCAGCACGATCGCCGCATTGGGGAACCGCTTTTTGAGGGCCGCGAGGATCTCCTCGTTGCTCTTTGCCTCCTCGCCGGCCAGCGCCTTGCCCTCGACCTCATTGATCAGGTAGTAGTCCACCAGATCGAGCGGATAGCTCAGCAGCGCCTCGCTGATCGGGGAGGCGTTGAAGGCGATCTTCATCCCCTTTTCCTTGGCTCTGCGCATCGCGTAGGGCACATTGTTGGTCTCGTTCTGCACCAGCAGAAGATCCCCGGCGCCAAAGTTCTCCAGCACCCCGTCGAGATACGCCTCGGTCAGCTCCCCGTTGGCGCCGGCCGAGATGATGATGCAGTTCTGCCCCTTCGGGGTCAGCTGGATCACCGCATGACCGGTGACGGTGGGCAGGGTCTGCAGATAATCGGTATGTACCCCCGCGTCGGCCATCAGCGCCCGCAGCGCCTCTCCATCCGGCCCGATCGCCCCCGCGTGGTAGACCTCAGCCCCGGCACGTGCCAGCGCAATCGACTGGTTGAGCCCCTTGCCGCCGCTGAACACCTCCATCTTGGTGGAGGACAGGGTTTCCCCCGCCTCGACGAAATGGGGCACGCTGTACACCTTGTCGATATTCAGAGAACCAAAATTCAGAATTTTCACGCTTCCTGCTCCTTCCGTTGTGGCTGTGCCGTGCTGCCCCGCACCACCAACCTGCGGGGAATCAAAAACTCTCTCGGGGCGCCGGTATAGCTGCCGCGCAGCCGCTCCATCAGCGCCTTGACCGCCATCTTTGCAAACTCGCCGCTGTCATTGATTACCGAGGTGAGCGGCGGGCTGCACAGGTCCCCGTACTCGATGTTGTCCACCCCGGTAATCGAGATGTCCTGCGGGACTTGGAACCCGCGCTCGATCAGGACCTGCAGCATCCCCAGCGCGACCAGATCGTTGGCGCAGCAGATCGCCGTCGGCATCTGGAACAGGGCGGAGAAATAGGTGCCGCACTTGCGGCCGGACTCGCTGTCAAACCCCATCTCGATCAGGTAGTCCCGCCGCACCGGCAGCCCGGCCTCCTGCATCGCGTTGAGGTAGCCGTTCTTGCGGCTCTGGGCGATGGCGGTGCCCGGCGTGCCGCCGGCGAAGGCGATCTCCCGGTGTCCCAGCTCGATCAGATGCCGTGTGGTTAGGTAGGTGCTCTCGCTGCGCACCCCATGCACCGAGTCGAAGGGGCAGGCGTCATAGGAGTTGATCATCACCACCGGGACCCCGATCCGCTCCAGCTCGTTGAGGATGATCCTCCGGGAAGAGACCGAGGCGAAGAGGATCCCGTCCGCACCGATCGACTCCGCGACGCCAAGGCAGGTCATCTCCCGCTGGAAATCCGCGCCGGAGTCGAAGAAGGTCGCAGTATACCCCTCCCGCAGCAGCAGGTTTTGGATCTTGTTCGCCATACTGGAATAAAAGGGGTTTTGGATATCCGGCACAATCAGCGCCAGATTGTGGCTCTCCCTCGTCTTGAGGCTCTGAGCGATCCGGCTGGGGCGGTAGTTGAACTGCTCCACCACCGCTCGGATTCTCTCCGCGGTCTGGGCATCCACATAGCCGTTCTGGTTGAGATAGCGGGAAACAGTCGTGGAGGACACGCCGGCTTCTCGGGCAATATCCCGTATCGTAACCGACTTTTTCATCTCCCGATCTCCGCCTCCTCCCGCCTCCGCATCGCCAAATGAAAACAATATGTAACCGATTTCGTACACTGTATTATAAAATTCCATTTACAGAGTGTCAATATATTTGCCTTGATTTGTAATTATTTTTTGTACTATTGCACAATCGAAATCAAATTAGTCTGTGTACAACGCACAATGCAGCTTTTCTCCATTTCTTTTCTGTTAAGTAACCGTTTTCATATTTTCTCTTTTTTCGACCTTTGCGCCTGCTTTCTTTGTGACATCCGGCGGAATAACTCCCCCGAAACTGCTCATACTAAGGAGGAAACCCGGCGCACAGAGCGCCGCAGTCGGATATGGAGGAGTTGCACAGATGAAAGCCACGGGCATCGTACGCAGGATCGACGATCTGGGACGGGTGGTTATTCCCAAGGAAATCAGGCGGACGCTTCACATTCGGGTGGGCGAACCGCTGGAGATCTATGTGAGCGGCGACGGTGAGGTCATTTTCAAAAAATACAGCCCGCTGGGGGAGCTGTCCGCCTTTGCCAGCCGGTATGCAGAGGTGCTTGCCCGCTCGATCGGCCGGCCGGTGCTGGTGGCAGACCGGGATCATATCATCGCGGTCAGCGGCACCGCCCGCAAAGAGTTTCTCGACCAGCGGATCACCGCCGACTACGAGCGGTCGGTTGAGACCCGCCGTCCGCTCAGCGCCGCTGAGCGCGGCCCGCTTCTGCCCTTTGCCTCGGCGCCGCTGTGTGCCATCTTTCTCGCACCGATCCTCGCACAGGGAGATGTTATCGGCTCCATTGCTCTGCTGGGCGGACCGGACGAGCTGCCCAGCGAGATCGAGACCAAACTTCTGACCGTCGCCGCCGCGGTCCTCGGGCGGCAGATGGAGGTCTGAGCCCGCCAATTTGGGATATCCGACATTTTTTACAAGAGCAGGGCCCCCGCACATCCGCTGTGCGGGGGTCCTGCTCTTTTGCTCTCTTCTGTTTTTTTCCCTCTTATTTTCCTGCCCTCTTATCTGCCGGGCGGAGCTTTTTCATCCTGACGATCCCGCCGGTCGAGTTTGCGCAAAAGGGGAATTTGATCCTCAGCGGAACATCTGGTCCACCTGTTCCAGTGCCGCCGCGGTCAGGGTGCAGCCGTCTGCGGTGTTCTCGGTCTTTGGCGCCGCCCAGAGCATCTCGGGCTGGAGCAGTGCCAGATAGTCGAGGATCCGCTGGCAGTCGTAGATGTCGGTGGCGAGGATACTGGTGGAAAATGCCCCCTCACTGCGCAGAAAGTCGGGCAGGATGGTATTCAGCCGATCCATCCCCACCAGCAAAAACGCGCTGTACAGCCGCGCGCGCAGCGGTGCGGGATCCAACCCCTGCGCCTGCGCCTGCCCCAGCAGCTCCGCCGCCGCACTCGCCGAGAGCACCAGCCGGCTGGTCTCCCCCTCGGGCAGGGACAACCCCTCCAGCTCGCTCCACTGCAGGTCCACCGAGACATTCCCCATCTGCTGGCCGAGCTCGATCAGGGCATCCCGCTCGATCGAGAGATAGTGATCCAGTTTGATGCCCAGCAGCTGCTCCAGCCCGAGCGCCGCCATCCCCGGCCCGGCATAGGCGTCCTGCTCGGCGAGGGTCTTTGGGCCCTCCGCTTCGGGCAGAGCCAGATCGCCGGGCAGCGGCATCACGCAGACCTTGCCCTGCAGCGCGTCAAACCGCAGCAGTACAAACCAGCTGTTTTCCCCCTCCTGCCGCACCGCCAGCAGCAGATTCTTGGCATCCTGTGCGTCCGGCCGGCGGACGGCAATCCCGACCCCCTCGCCGGCAGCAGCGGCATCGGTGCCGTCCAGCTGTGCGCTGCCCAGAAAAAGCGCCGCCGCATAGAGCGGCACCAAAATGCCCAGTGTCAGTGCGAAACTGAGCCAAAATGCTTTTTTCCCAGTCAATCGGTTCACCTCTTTGGTATATAGTCTCCCCCGGGGGGAAAAGATATATACCGCAGTCAAAGGAGGGATTTCCATGCGAAGAGAAAAGGAAGAAGAGCGCCGTTCAGCGCCCTCTGCCTCCCAGCAGGCCGGGCAGATCGGCCACACCCGCCCCAGTCCCTATGACCCGGAGGGAAGCTATACCGGCCGGCCCGCCGACCCGTCCGAGCGTCCGGTTCAGGACGCCGATGATCTCTAAAAAGCCGGCCGCGGCGCTGGGGCTGCGGGGCGCTTTTCCCGCAGACAACAAAAGGGCGGCCGCCCCGAATGGGACGGCCGCCGCTTTTTGTCTTTTTGTCAGGGAACGAGATGGTTGAGATCCCGCGGGAAGAGGCTGGCCTGACGGATGTTCGCCAGATTGCACAGCTTGGTGGTCAGCCGCTCAAGCCCGATGCCCAGACCGCCGTGGGGCGGCAGGCCGTACCGATGGGCGGTGAGGAAGCTCTCGAAATCGACCGGGTCCATCCCCCGCGCGCGCATCTTGGCCACCTGCATCTCATAGTCGTGGATCCGCTGGCCGCCGGTGGTGATCTCGAGCCCGCGGAAGAGCAGATCGAAGCTGAACGCCTCTTTGGGGTTCTCGGGGTTGTCCATCACATAGAACGGCCGCTTGGCGGAGGGGAAGTGGGTGACAAAGACAAACTCGCTGCCGCTCTCGCGCCGGATGTGGTCGCACAGCAGCACCTCGTCGTCCGCGGTCAGGTCGTTGCGGTTCTTGCCGCCGCCCACCGTCTTGAGGTAGGCCAGCGCATCCGAGAACCGCACCGACGGGATCGACTCCACCTTGGGCAGCTGCACCCCGAGCAGCCGGATCTCGGGCTGGTAATGCTCCGCGATATAGTCCATCACATGGCGCAGCATCGCGGTCTCCATATTCATCACGTCGTACATATCCCGGATATAGCCCATCTCGAAGTCCAGCCCGACGTACTCGTTGAGGTGGCGGCTGGTGTTGTGCAGCTCGGCGCGGTAGACCTCGCCGACCTCAAATACCCGGCCGAAGAAGGCCACGCTCATCTGCTTGTAGAACTGGGGGCTCTGGGCCAGCACCGCGTCGCTGCCGAAGTATT
>CALXIJ010000002.1 GCA_944388335.1 uncultured Pygmaiobacter sp. | reverse complement strand
AGCGCAGAGGATTGACAATACCGGTAAAATGTTATATAGTTAGTTACACAAGTAATGAACCAATTAACAAGGGAATCCGAAACAGACAGGGGGGAAGCATTTGAATCTGGGACTGTCGGAGGAGCGGTCGATCTATCTGCAGATCGGGGAAAAGATCGAAGATGACATCCTGCGCGGCATTTTGCTGGAGGAAGAGCGGGTGCCCAGTACCAATGAATTGGCGCGAGCTTACGCGATCAATCCGGCCACTGCCGCAAAGGGAATCAATCTGCTGGTGGATCAGGGGATCCTTTACAAGAAGAGGGGAATCGGGATGTTTGTCGCACAGGGGGCAAAACAACAGATCGTCGAGAAACGGAAAAAGAATTTTTACAACCGGTATGTATTGGGCTTGGTGGAGGAGGCGCAGAGCCTGTCGATCACCGAAGAGGAACTGATTACGATGATCCGCCGCGCGCGGGAAGAGAGAGCATAATTCGCCGCAAAGCGGCTGAGAGAATAGGAGGAACCTATGAGTGAGACAATGGTGCTGCGCTGTGAAAACCTCTGCAAGGAATACGGCGGCAAGCGGGTATTGGACAACGTTAATCTTCAGCTGGAACAGGGGCATATCTATGGCCTGATCGGGCGCAATGGGGCGGGCAAAACAACGCTGCTCTCGCTTTTGACGGCCCAAAACCCGGCGACCAGCGGGAGCGTGACCCTCAACGGGGAACCGGTCTGGGAAAACCAGAGAGCGCTGGATCAGATCTGCTTCTCGCGGGAGATCAACCCAATGAACACCTTTGGCAGCGCCGCGTATCGGGTGAAGGAATATCTGCGGATCGCCCGCGCCTATTATCCCGGCTGGGACGAGGCGTATGCCAAGAGGCTGATCGATCTCTTCGGACTGGACACCAAAAAGCGGATTGCAAAGCTGAGCAAAGGGATGCTCTCGATGGTGACCATCATCGTCGCGCTGGCAAGCCGAGCAAAGATCACCATTCTGGATGAGCCGGTCGCGGGACTCGATGTGGTTGCACGGGAGCGATTTTACCAGCTGCTGCTGGAGGATCAGACCGAGACCGGGCGCACCTTTGTGATTTCAACCCACATTATCGAGGAGGCGGCGAACCTCTTTGAAAAGGTAATCCTGCTGCAGGATGGCAGGCTGCGGCTGATGGAGGATACCGATGAGCTGGTCTCCCGATTTTGGGCGGTCAGCGGGCGGGAGGATGAGGTGGATGCCGCCTGTGTGGGTTTGACCGTCTACCATACGGATCGGATGGGACGTGCAAAAACAGCGTATGTCTCGACTGAGCCGGGGCGGCAGATCCGGGAATATATCGCCGGACATGAGGTGGATCTCGCACCGCTCAGCTTGCAGAAGCTTTTCGTCGCGGTCTGCGGGGATGAGACGATGGAGGTGAGCGGGACATGAGGGAGAGCGTTGCACGCAATCTGCGCTGCCAATGGAAACCGATGGCGCAATGCCTTGGTCTGGCGGGAGGGCTGACCGCTTTTTTATGCCTGTGCTGTGTGTTCTGTGCGCCGATCGACGCCATCGCCCGGACAGTGATGGTCTGCTTTGGTCCATTTGCCGCAGCGAGCTGGCTGATGACCGGCATCGGGATGAGCATCAACTTCTACACCCAATCCGCATTTCTCTATCTGATGATGGGAACGACCAGAGCGGGCATCTTTGTGGTGCGCCAGCTGGCAAATCTCCTCTTCTGTGCGGTGGGGGCGCTGGCTGTGACGGCGGGACTTGCTGCGATGGGGATGTGGACAGAGGGAATGTATGCCGCACCGCTGGCATTCTTCGGGGCGCTGTTTTTGGCGTGTGATCTGACCGAGCTGTTCGGGCTGCTGGCCTATCGATACGGCAAATGGGGCATGTTTTTCTATGCGCTGGGGATCCTGTTGCTCTGTGGCGTGTCGGGCTTCTTTGTCGGGGTGGTTGCCGGTGATCAGCGGGCGCAGACATTACAGATTTTGCTGCGGTGGGCATCAGGGCTGCCGTTTGTGGCGCTCAGCGCCCTGCTTCTGCTTGGCGGCGCGCTGACAGCGGCGATGAGCTGGGCCTTTTTCCGCCGCGCACAGGTCAAGGTCTGAGAAAGGGGGAAACACGATGGATGCGATTCGCAGGGAATGGAGGGCACAATGGCGGAATCTGCTGCCGCAGCTGATGATGGTGGTAGCTGGATTCGTGTTGGGAAGGCTGATCGCGCTGGTGATCGAACTGGTGTCCCATGAGAAAGAGTGGGTCCCGCTGGGGGCGCTTTTGGCGGCATTCGGATTGCTGGCAATCTTCTTTACCGTCGCCATGCAGTTTGTCATGGGGCTGAACCACGCGATCCTGATGAGCCGCACCCGCATCGGGTTTATGATCGGCAACTACCTGATGGGAATGCTGGTGCTGCTGCTGGGTCTCCTGCTGATGATTGCGCTGGGATGGATGGAATATGTTACGGCCTCCACAGCCGACGCACAGCTGCTTGGAATCTTCAGAAAAATTGCCGCGGCGCTGCTGCATCCGCTGTTCCTGATCGGATTCCCGGTGTGCGGGGTGATCTTTGCGGATTTTATCGGCGCACTGCTCGCGCGGTACGGCAAGCGGGCCGGATGGACCCTGTGGGCCATCTGGATGCTCGGCTCGCTGGTACTGCCCCGCATGGCAGAGGCTTCGAGCGGGAAGGATACCCTATTGACCCGTGCGGGACAGGCGCTGGGAAAACTGCTGTCCCAACTGACGCCGACCGCCCTTGTCATCACCGGTGTACTCTGCACGGTAGCAGCGCTGGCTGGAACGGTGGCAATGACCCGCAAGAAGCAGGCGGAGGCCTGAATAAAAGCGAAAAAATAAAACACAGGGCAAAGGGGAGCGATTCCCCTTTGCCCTGTGTTGTGGATTAGAGATTTTTTGCCATTGAAAAATCAGACATCTGTCTGGTCAGAAAGACAAATCAGAGGAGACGAGGGACTGCGGCGGGGCAAGCCGGCGCTCAGCAGCCTGCGATCTTCCGCGCAACATAGACGCCGCTGGCGGAGGCGTGGGACAGGGAGTGGGTGATGCCGCTGCCGTCCCCGATGACATACAGCCCCTCGCGCCCGGCGGTCAGGTTTTCATCCACCTCGACCTCCATATTGTAGAACTTGACCTCGACGCCGTACAGCAGGGTATCGTCGTTTGCGGTGCCGGGGGCGATTTTGTCCAGCGCATAGATCATCTCGATAATCCCGTCGAGAATCCGTTTGGGAAGCACAAGGCTGAGGTCGCCGGGGGTGGCGTTCAGGGTGGGGGTGACAAAGGATTCGTCGATCCGCTTCTGGGTGGAGCGCTGGCCGCGGATCAGATCTCCAAACCGCTGCAGAATGACCCCGCCGCCCAGCATGTTGCTCAGGCGGGCAATCGATTCCCCGTATCCGTTGGAGTCGCGGAACGGCTCGGAAAAATGCTTTGCCACCAGCAGCGCAAAGTTGGTGTTGGCGGTCTGCTTTGCGGGGTCCTCATAGCTGTGGCCGTTGACTGTGATAATCCCGTTGGTGTTTTCGTTGACAACGGCGCCGCGGGGATTCATACAGAAGGTGCGCACAAGATCCTCATATTTGCTGGTGCGATAGACGATCTTGCTCTCATAGAGCTCATCGGTCAGGTCGGAAAAGACCTCTGCAGGCAGTTCGACCCGCACCCCGATGTCCACTCGATTGCTGTGGGTGGGGATTCCAAGCTGATGGCAGACGGTTTCCATCCAGCGGCTGCCGCTGCGTCCGACCGAGATGACGCAGTTTTTGCAGGTGTAGCTGGTCTCCCCGGATTGCACGGCAAAACCGTCGTCGATCTCCTCAACCGATTCCACCGGGCTGTCAAAGAAAAAACTGACCTTTCCCTGCAGTTCAGCATAGAGATTTTGCAGTACAATATAGTTGATATCGGTTCCGAGATGCCGGACCGAGGCATCCAGCAGCCGGAGATCATTTTGAATGCAGCGCTTTTTAAACTGGGTTCCGGCGGTGGAGTAGAGCTTTGTGCCCTCACCGCCATGGCGCAGGTTGATCTCATCGACATACCGCATCAGATCCAGTGCCTGCTGCTTGCCGATATACTGGTACAGGGTGCCGCCAAAATCGTTCGTGATGTTGTATTTGCCGTCTGAAAAAGCGCCCGCGCCGCCGAAACCACTCATGATCGAACAAGTCTTGCAGCCGACACAGGTCTTCACCTTGACCCCGTCGATCGGGCAGTGCCGTGCAGCCAGCGGGTGACCCGCCTCAAAGAGGGCGACCTTCAGCTGCGGTGCGGTTCGGATGAGCTCATAGGCGCAGTAGATGCCGCCGGGACCAGCGCCGATGATAATGACATCAAAATTCATTTGATTTCCTCCTTTTTGACAGAAAAAAAGCGCCGGATTGCAATTTTTACAAATCCAACGCTCATAGTGGAGCGGATCGGCCGCCCCGTAGAAACGCCCACCCATACCGCGGGCCTATATGAGTCTTACCACGGCAGTATTATATCATCCAGAGTTTGAAATGGCAAGAGAAAAAGTCCGAGAACTCTGCGTTTTTCAAATAGAGAAAAAACGTGAATTTTTTCTCTCGGCAAGGCGGAAGAAAAAATACGAACAAAAAACCCAGATACTGCTGTATCTGGGTTTTGGTGGGAGCGGGTGGATTCGAACCACCGTAGCTGAAAAGCAACAGATTTACAGTCTGCCCCCTTTGGCCGCTCGGGAACACTCCCATATTCAGTTTTGTTCAACTGGTGGAGCTGGTGGACGGACTTGAACCCCCGACCTGCTGATTACAAATCAGCTGCTCTACCAACTGAGCTACACCAGCAAAACATCATAACGCTCAGCAGAAATAGGTCGTAGATCAAGAGCGCTCTAATATAATATCAATTCCTGATGCAGTTGTCAAGTGTTTTTGAAAAAAACAGGAAATGATGCAATAAAAAGGGTTATTTTTTGAAAGAGATGACAAAAGACGCCCAAACCACTCAAGAGACCTTGAAGCGAAACATGGTTTGACCTACAATAAAAGTAGTAAAATAAGCCCGCAAAGCGCGGGAAGGACAGGGAGGCGTCGTGATGAAGCTCAGCTTTTTGGGCGCGGCGAAAACAGTCACCGGCTCGGCCCATCTGATTGAGGCGGGGGGCAAGCGCCTTTTGGTGGATTTCGGGATGTTTCAGGGATCGGATGCGGATCTGATTCAGGAACTGCCCTGCACCGCATCCGAGATCGATTACATTGTGGCGACCCACGCCCACATTGACCATACCGGTCACCTGCCGCTGCTGGTCAAGCAGGGGTTTGAGGGACCGATTTACAGCACCAGCGCGACGGCGGAACTGGCTGCAATTTTGCTGGCAGACAGTGCACATATCCAGAAGATGGATACCGAGTGGGAGAACAAAAAGCGGGAGCGTCAGGGTCTGCCCCCCGTTGAACCGCTCTACAATGCGCAGGATGCCGCCCGCACGGCGGCCCAGTTCCGGGTCTTGGACTATGGCGCGCGGCTTAAGCTCTGCGATGCGTTCACCATCCGGCTGGCCGATGCGGGACATATCCTCGGTTCCGCGATGGTGGAGGTATGGGTCACCGAGAACGGCGTTACCAAAAAGGTGGTTTTTTCCGGAGATGTAGGCAACCTCGACCAGCCGATCCTCAAGGACCCTCAATTTGTGCGGGAGGCGGATTTTCTGCTGATCGAATCCACCTATGGCAACCGCATCCATCCGGCGGCGGGAGATGTCAAGGCACAGCTGGCGCGGGTGGTGCTCTCCACCTTCCGTCAGGGCGGCAAGGTCGTTATTCCGGCGTTTGCGGTGGGCCGCACGCAGGAAATACTCTATTATCTGCGTGAGCTGTATGCGGAGGGAACCTTTGCGGGATATGAGCACTGCCCGGTCTTTCTCGATTCCCCGCTGGCAATCGAGGCGACTGCGATCTTCAACAAGTTTGAGAGCGGCTATTATTATGATAAGGAAGCGATGGAGGTGCTCCGGCAGGGGCATGAGATCCTCAATTTCCCACAGCTGCAGCTCTCGATCTCGTCAGACGACTCCAAGAGCATCAACGGTTATCAGGGCAGCTGCATCATCATCTCGGCCTCGGGGATGTGCGACGCCGGCCGGATCCGTCACCATCTGAAATATCATCTCTGGAACAGCAAAAATGCGGTGGTGCTGGTGGGCTTTCAGGCGGAGGGCACATTGGGACGCCGGCTGCTGGAGGGGGAGAAAAGGGTGCGGATCCTCGGCAGTGAGATTGCCGTCAGCGCCACCGTGGAAAACATCGACGGGTTATCTGCGCACGCCGACCGCAACGGCCTGCTGCGGTGGCTGGGCGGATTCCGCCAAAAGCCGCAGGCAATTTTTGTGGTCCACGGGGAGCCTGCCGCGGCGGAGTCCTTTGCGGCTTTCCTCACCGAGACCAAGGGGATGGATGCCTTTGTCCCCGAGCGGGGGGATACCGTGGATCTGCTGGCGCCCCAGATCAGCCTGACCCCTGCGCCGCCGCTGGCCCAGACCGAGCAGGTGACCATAGCCGCGGTGCGCACCCCGAAGAGCAAGCCGAAGGCAAGTCCGCTGCTGCCGGTGATTTCCCTTCTGCAGGAGATCGCGGACAGCGGCCAAAAGCTGCCCAAGCGGGAGCTGAACGAGCTGACCCGCGCGGTGGACCGACTCTGGGGACGATTGCAGGATAAAGGATGACAATAAGTCAAGAAAAATAAAAAACAGCACACAGTCAGATTTTGCCTTTCAAGGAGGAGACTGTGTGCTGTTTTTCTCATGCGCAAGTAATAGTTTTAAATTAAATGTTAAATTACACCGATAATCGTTACTTATTCGTGATAAATGAACTTTTTTTAAACAAAAAGAGCCAAAAATATAGCTTTTCAAAAGACAATCATGTAAAATAAAACTAATTGGCGAATAAAGGTGGTTGTGTCAAAATCGAGGAGGACTTCTGATGGCAAGGGTACAAGTTTTTACAAATTCCGCGTCGGAGATGTCGCCGGCGATTGCATCCGAATTTGGCGTTACGGTGATTCCGGATGTTGTCGTTTTCAGCCCGGAGGAACAGTATCTCAATAATGTGGAAATCGACCCTGAAACCTTCTTCAAAAAGCTCAAAGGGCGCAAAAAGCTGCCGACAACCTCCCATCCCAATGCTGCACAGTATATGGAAGCTTTTTCCTCCGCACGGGGCTGTGAGGAGATCCTCTGCGTTGCATTGACGAGCAAGATGTCCGGTGCCTACAGCACGGCCTGCACCGCCGCCCGGATGTTGGCGGAACAGGGGTTTGCGACCCCGATCACAGTGTATGATTCGCTGCAGAACTGCTATGCGCTGAGCATTGTCGCGATGGAGGCGGCAAAGCTCGCATCGGAGGGGAAATCGGTGAAGGAGATTCTGCCGCATCTCGATGTTGTCCGCTCCAAGATCGGTGCATATTTTGTGGTGGAGTCGATGGACAACTTCCGCAAGGCCGGACGGGTCGGCGCAATCCGGGTGCTGGCGGCGGATCTGCTGAATGTCAAACCAATTTTGATGTTCCGGGACGGCACCGTTCGGGATGTCGGGATTGTGCGCGGGTTCCCCGCCGCGGTGGAAAATATTCTGGAACGCTATCACAAACAGGCGCAGTATGGACAGGAACTCTTCGTCTATCACGCCAATCGGGAGGCGCTTGCGCAGCAGATGAAGCAGCGAATCCTCGAGATGGATCCCGATGCAAAGGTGCGGGTGGAGTGGATTGGCGCGATCATCGGCGCCTATACCGGCGAGGGCTGTGTCGGACTGGCCTTTCACGAGAGATGAGCGCTCTTTTGATCGGGGTGGCGTCCTTCGGCGCGTTTGCCCTTTCCGACTACATCGGTACAATCCTGCGCCGGCGCGGCGGCAGCGCACTTTTTGCAGCGGGTGGATTGCTGCTCATCGCCGCCACAGCCCTGCTGGCAGGGCACAGCGGCACGGCGGCGCTGATCGGGCGTCTGTGGCCGCTGCGGTGGCTGTCCCTTCTTGTCGCGGCGGCGATGCTGGTTTTGCTCTTTTACACCCTTTTCTTTGCGCTGCGCAGCGCAGGGAGCGGTTATGCGCCGCCCGCGGATGGAAAGCTGCCCCTCATTGACCGGGGTGTTTATGCACTCTGCCGCCATCCGGGAGTACTTTGGCTGGGCGGTTTCTATCTCGCGCTTTGGGGCGCGCTGGGCGGGTTTTGGCTGGGCGCAGCCTTTGCGGCTTATACCGGGCTGGATCTGCTCTATGTATTCTGGCAGGACCGATGTGTTTTTCCACACAGTATCTTTGGCTATGTGGAATATCGCAGTCGGGTTCCGTTTTTGATTCCGACCCGCCGCAGTCTGCGGCAGAGTCTTTCTGATTTTGGCCTATTGAAATAAAAGGATACCATCCGCAGAAAAGAGAGAAATGCCATGACCTTTGAAGAAAAAATTCAAAAATGTCCCCCAGCAGAGGTCTGGCAGGAATACTGTGGTTTTTTGGACCTCTCGATGGAGGAGTATATGGCGATCCAAAAGCGGCTGCTGATGGAGCAGATCACGCTGATGGACCGCTGTGCGCTCGGCAGGCGATTTTTCGGGGGGAATCCACCCAAGACGGTGGAGGAGTTTCGCCGCAGGGTTCCGTTGACTTCGTTTGGGGATTATGCCGATGTACTGCTGACCAAGCGGGAGGAGATGCTCCCCGCAAAGCCGGTAGTTTGGCTGCGCACCACCTGGGAGGGAGGGGACTTCCCGGCGAAGTACGCCCCCTATACCGAGAGTATGCTGGATACCTATAAAAGAAATATGCTGGGGGCGGTGCTGCTGGCAACCAGCAGCGGCCGGGGCAAATTCAAGGTCCGGCCGGGATCCCGTATCCTGTACAGCCTTGCGCCGCTGCCCTATGCGACCGGCCTGTTTCCCGATCTGATTGAGCCGGAGCTGCGGCTGCGTTTTCTGCCGTCGGTGCGGGAGGCGCGGCGGCTCTCATTCGGGGAGCAGAACCGCCGCGGCTATAAGCTGGCGCTGCAGTATGGGATGAATATGTTCTTTGGCATGAGCAGCGTTTTGTACGGCACAACCCGCAATCTGGAACAGATGAACCTCTCCTCGAAAAAGAGGGACGGATCGGGCGGAATGATCCGCGGCATCAGCCCGCTGATGCTCTGGAGACTGCTCTCCGGGCGGTATCGGTCCAAGCGGGACGGCCGTCCACTGCTGCCGCGAGATCTGTTCCGGCTGGACGGATTTGTCTGCATCGGAACGGATTCCAGCCGTTATAAGGACGAATTGGAAGCGGCATGGGGCGTCCGCCCGATGGAACTGGCAGGCGGCACAGAGCCGACCTGTCTTGGGACCGAGACCTGGAGCAAAAATGGGATCGTCTTTTTCCCGGATGCGTGTTTCTATGAATTTATCCCGGAATCCGAGATGCTGCGCAGTCTCGAGGATCCCTCCTATAAGCCGCACACCTATCTGATCAACGAGCTGGTCGCGGGACAGAAGTATGAGCTGGTGATTACCGTGCTGCACGGCGGCGCGTTTTTGCGCTATCGGGTGGGGGATGTCTACCGCTGTGTGCGGCTGAAGAACCCGCAGGACGGATTGGATCTGCCGCAGTTCGAATATGTTGACCGCACGCCAAACGTGATTGACATCGCGGGCTTCACCCGGATCACCGAGCGGGAGATCCGCAAGGTGATCGAGATGTCCTGCCTGCCGGTGGAGGATTGGTTTGCCCTCAAGGAGTATGACGACAACGGGCATTCCTTCCTGCACCTGTATGTCGAGCTGCAGGCCGGCGCGCGGCAGAGCCCGGCGCTCAGCAGGGAGACAATCCGCGAACATCTCTCGGTTTATTTCCGGTATTATGACGGGGATTATAAAGACCTCAAACGGCTGCTGGGAATTGATCCGCTGGAGGTCACGATGCTTCCCACCGGCACGATAGCACGATACGAGCAGCAGAGCGAGAGCCATCTGCCGCGGGTTGGCGCGCCGCAAGAAGCGGTGCTTGATCTGCTGCGGGGACAGGGAGCGCCCTTGGGAGAGGGGGAGATTCCATGTCGCTGAACCAGAGGTTGTTTATCATCGTGCCGCTCGTCTCGGCGCTGTGCAATATCTTCTTACTGCTGACGGTACTCAGCGCGCGCAAGAACCGGCAGATTTATGCCTTTATGGAACTGCTGGGGGCCTTTACTGCATGGTGTACCGGCTCCCTTTTCATGCGGATGACCGTCTATCCCGGCCCCTCGTTCTGGTACGAGGTGTCGATTATGGGGATCTTTTTGTCCCCTTTCTTTGTCTACAACTTCCTCTATTGCTTCACCGAGTCCAAGGGAAGATTTGTATGGGGCGTTTTGTTCTCCAGCTGGATTGTGATGACCTTCCTCAATCTGTTCCATGTCTTTATCACCAGTCCTCAGGTGATCGAGACAAACGGGGAACGCAGGTTTGAATACGGCGTTTCTCCGCTGATTATCATCCCGATCCTGCTGGTGGTGGTCACCCTCTTCGAGGCCGGCCGGCTCGCCTATCAAAGCGTCAAGGAGGATCGTGTCCCATTGGCGCAATTCAGACCGCTGATCTTTGGTGTGATGGTGATGTTCCTGTGTACCGCGTCGGCGGTCCTGCCGCAGATGGTCTCGCTGCCGGTGGATACCTTTTCCTGCGGGGTCAATGCGGTCTGCCTGTATTACGCACTCTACAAAAAGCGGATTATCCGGCTGCAGGGAATTGCCTCCAACGGGCCGGCATATCTGATTTCGGCGGTTCTGACAACCCTTCTGCTGGTGGCGGGGTACCGCCCGCTCGAACGGTTTTATGAGGAGAATTTCCCCGCTTATCATCAGTATGAGGTCATCATCTTTGCGGTTGGGTTCTCGGTCGTGACGATGGTCGTTTATACCGTGGTACACCGGCTGATGAACAACCTGTTTTCCCGTGCGCAGGAACAGCAGGAGGCCCAGCTCAAGGAGTTCAGCGACGCGATCAACAAGACGCTGGATCTGGAACGGATCCTCGAGATCTACCGGGAATCTCTGCAGAGAAATTTCCCCGGCCGGATCGCGCGGGTTTTTCTCTACCAGAAGCCGGATCAGGGGTACCGCGTCTTTGACTGCACGGTAGCGACCCTTGCAAAACACGATTTCATCCCGGAGGACAATCCGCTGGTGGTCTGGCTCAAGAGCTACAACCACGGGATCAGCTATGACGAATTCCGCCGCACCCGGATCTATCGCTCCCTCTGGGACGAGGAAAAGCGACGCTTCGAGGAGATGGGGGCGAGCTTCATTCTGCCGGTGGTCTGCGACGGGGAGCTGACGGCAATTACCATCTTTTCCAACGACGCCAGCGAGGGAAAACAGCAGGAGCTGAATTTCAGAGAAATCACCTTTTTGGAATCGATGTCCTCGGTGCTCTCGATGGCGCTGCGGAACGCCTCTCTCTATGCAGCGCTGGAGAATAAGGCGAGACGGGATCCGCTGACCAACCTGTTTAACCGCGGTTATTTTGAAGAGTGCATCCACCGCGATTTTGAGCTGTGTCGGCATGACAGCCTCTCGCTTCTGATGATCAGCTTTGACGATTTCCGTCTGTATAACGAGCTGTACGGCACGGCGGAAGGAGATCGGATCCTGCGGCGATTTGGCGAACAGCTGACGGCGCTGATCGGCAGCCGCGGCACGGTTGCGCGGTATGGCGGGAAAGAATTTGCGGTGAGTCTGCCCTTCTGCACGGCAACCACCGCGGAATCCTTCGCGCAGCAGGCGCGACAGTGGCTCAAGCTGGAGGTCGGCAGCACATCGGAGAGAACCCGCACCTTCCTGACCTTCAGCGCCGGGATCTGCGCCTACCCGGTCTCGGCGGCCAGCGTGGAAGAGCTGTTCACCTATGCCAATATGGCGCTTTACGCGGCAAAATCCGGCGGAAAAAACCGGATTGTGCTCTACAATCCGCGCCAGAGCGCGATGGAGACGGAGCATAGCTATCAGCAGAAGCGGGATCTTGCCCAGAACTGCGCGCCGACGATCTACGCGCTGACTGCGGCGATCGACGCAAAAGACCACTATACGTTTAACCATTCGCTGCATGTGGCGGAGTACGCCTCCATTCTCGCGGCGGCAATCCCGCTGGATGCCGAACACGTCGAGATCATACGGCAGGCGGGAATGCTGCATGATATTGGAAAAATCGGGATCCCTGAGGCAATCCTCTCCAAGACGACCCGCTTGACCCGCGAGGAGTACAGTGTCATGAAGCAGCATGTCGAGGGATCCATCGCGATGATCCGGTATCTGCCTTCTCTGGATTATGTAATTCCCTCCGCGATTGGGCACCATGAGCGCTGGGATGGCCATGGGTATCCGCGCGGGATCGCCGGCGAGGCAATTCCCATCGGTGCGCGTTGCCTGTGTCTGGCTGATTCTTTTGACGCAATGATCTCCAAGCGCTCTTATAAGGACGCGATGAGCGTGGAGGAGGCGCTGGAGGAAATTGAACGGAATCTCGGGACCCAGTTTGATCCCGAGTTGGGGCGGCTGTTCATCCGCTTGGTACGGGAGGGAAAGATCCGCCCGCATCAGGAGGAGGTTGAACTCCCCTCGGAGAAAAAGGGACGCACAAGAACCAAAAAATCCGCCCCGGCAGCGGCTCGGCCGCAGCAGATCTCTCAGCCAGCCGGCCGGGAACCGCAGCGCAAAAAGACGGAACGGCCCGCATCGCCGGCGGAGACCTGACGGCGCCGCACGGCGCGGACATGTGTTTTCCCTAAATATATCAGATAAAAAACGGACAGATCCCCCCAAAAGGGGATCTGTCCGTTTTATTGTCTTCAGCCCATTTGGAAGCTCTATTCGGCGGGTGCGGAGAATTATAATTCACTGAACAAAAATGCATCGATCTGACCGCTCTGCAGCGCATCCGGATGTTCCAACAGGGCGGCGGCGCGCCGGCTTGTCAGCAGCTTGGGGGCACCTTGCGCGGAATCGCGGAGGGCTTTGACTGCCTCGTCGACCTTTCCCTCCCGGATGAGCGCGATTCCGAGATAATAACTTGTCTGTACACGGTCCACAAGGGAGGAGGAGAGTTTGAGCAGGTTGGAAAAATAGAGGGATTGTCCGCTGCCTTCTCCCCGCAGAAGGGCGGACATCTCGGCCAGATCGGTCAGGCATTTGGTGTAGTGCGGATAGAGCGCGCGATCAGACTGAAGCGTGCGCAGCTCCTGACGCAGAGACTCAATATGCGTGTCCGCAAGATCCAGCTGGCCGAGCTGAAGCGCAAGGCTGGCGCACCGCACCGAGTAGGCGCAGCGGTCATTCTTTTTGCTTCTGGCGCTGCGGGCGTAGTTTGGATCTGCATGTTGGAGCAGATCCGCGGCTCGTTGCAGATTCCCGGCGAGCTGCAACGCATAAACCTGCCAGAAGAGAATGGTATTATAGGTATTCCGCCTCGAGGATTTTGCGCAGCCATTGAGCTCCTGCAGGAAAGAAGCAATGTCCGCGGTTTGCATCAGCCTCTGGGTTGCGGCTTGAAAACGCCGCGTCGCCGCGAGGGAACAAAAGAAGGCGGTCAGACAGATGACGAGGAAAAAGAGCAGCAGACCGACAAAAAAATTGGAATCGCTGCCGACGAGCGCCATCCAGAGCCAGAGGGCACCGCAGAGCAGCGCGATGGTGTAGTAGATCAGGGAATAGCGGCGATAATATCCCATAAAAATGCCTCCTTTCAAAGCCGGCACTTTGATATCAGACCGGCAAAAAAGCAGATCGCAAAAGGGTGAATTGCAGAAGACGCAAAGGTGACGATGACAGAGTGATCGCCCCGAGAAGCTGGGTGGGACAAAAAAGCGGTTTTCCGGCTTTTGTCCGGCCGGAAATCGCTCCCCAAAGCCCCAAGACGCACTTAATCGGGGAGGTCGGACTCGCTGCCGGAATAGAGCAGATAGGGAGCAAAGAGGTGCAGGCTGCGCCGATCGGCCAGCGCGGTGATCCGCACCCCCTCGGGCTGATAGCTCTCCTGCTGGACGCTGCCGCCCTGCCGCAGGATTCCGAGCAGGGAGAGCTTGTCATAGGGCAAAAGGAGCTCTACCTGAGCCACCCGGGATGCCAGCTTTTGATCCAGCAGCCGGAGCAGATCATCCAGCCCCTCTCCGGTTTTTGCCGACACACAGATCCCATCATAGGCGGCAAGATGAATCTGGTCGCATTTGTTATAGACGATAGCGGTCTCGTTGTCCGCAGCGCCGATCTCGCCGAGCACCTCGGCGGTGACCCGCAGCTGTGCTTCCCGCATGGGGTCGCTGGCGTCCGCCACCCGCAGCACGATGTCGGCAAAGCGGGCTTCCTCCAACGTCGACTTGAAAGCCTCGACCAGATTGTGGGGCAGTCGGCTGACAAAGCCGACCGTATCGACAAAGATAACCTGCTGCCCACTGGGCAGTGTCGCCTTGCGTGCGGTGGGGTCCAACGTGGCAAAGAGCTGATCCCGCGCTTCGACCTGCGCGCCGCACAGCGCATTCAGCAGGCTGGATTTGCCCACATTGGTATAGCCCACCAGAGCGATGACGGGGACCGCATGGCGCTGCCGGCTGCGGCGGGTCTGAGCACGCCGCTGTTCGATGGCGGACAGCTTGCTGCGGATCAGATCGATCCGGCGGCGCAGATGACGGCGGTCATATTCCAGCTTGCTCTCACCAGCGCCGCGCCGCGCACCGGTGCCGCCGGTGCCGCCGCCGCCCTGACGGGACAGTCCGTCCCGCAGACCGGCCAGACGGGGCAGGCGATACTGCAGGGCGGCGAGTTCGGTCTGCAGCTTGCCCTCATTGGTGGTGGCCCGGGCAGCGAAGATGTCCAGAATCAGCAGTGTGCGGTCTACCACCGGCAGTTCCAGAGTATCCTCCAGATTCTTGATCTGGGTGCCGGTCAACTCATCGTCAAAGACGCAGACCTCTACCTCGTTGGCAGCGCAGAGTTCACGCGCCTCCGAAAGCCGGCCCTCACCGAGATAGTTGCCAGCATCGGGCGCGTCCCGCCGCTGGGTGATCTCGAGAACCACCTCCATCTCGGCGCTCTGCGCGAGGGAGCGCAGCTCGGCAAGGCTGCGCTCCAGATCCCGATCACCGCAATCTGCCGCAAAGAGAGCGGCGCGGGTGAGCGGGCGCTGTTCCAGTTGTTCCATATTGCCTCCATTGTTCTATTTTGCATTTGCTTGGTGATGAAAAAAAACAGCCGGCCCGCCGGCGAAACGACGGATTGACAGGACAAAAAGGACCGGCTAAATGTGAAAAATCCCACGGTAAGGAGCCGAGAATGACGCGGATAGACCGCTCAAAACTCCACCGGAATATCCCGCACAAGGTTCTTGGATTCAAGTCGGTACCAAAGACAGCTCTCCGGCCGCCCGGCAGGGCGACACCTAGAGGGCTCCCGCGGCGAGGCGGGAAAAAAGCCGGCGGAGGACAGCACCGCACCGCTGGAGGGATTGTCCGCAAAGCGGCAGGCGACAAAGTAATCTGCCGCCGCGGCGTCAGCAAGATAGACCAACATCCCCTTCAGCGCCTCCTTGGCGTACCCCTTGCCCTGCCAGCGCGGGACGAGAACAAAACTCGGCTCCAAAAACCGGTCAATCGACGCGGCGCTGATCGAACCGATCAGGGTGCCGCTGTCCTGCAGAGTGACTGCCCAGCGGTAGTAGTCGGGCTCCTCATCGTAGGCAAAGCACCAGCCTCGGACGACCGCCTTGGTCTCTGCAAGATCTGCGAGCGGGGGTATGTGCAGCGGTCTTGTCAGCCGCGCATCGCCGGCCCAGCCGGAAAAGACGTCGGATGCATCCTTTGGCAGATAGCGGCGCAGCAGCAGCCGCGGGGTCAGAATCGACCGGGTGCCGACATTCCGCATTTGGGCCACACTCCCCCCTCAAGATTATGTCTTATTGTATGACGAAATAGGCAAAAAAGCAATCCGCTTTCACCGGTGTGCCAGAGACGAACAACACCGAGAAGAATCCGATTGTATTTGGTGAGAGGAGAGGTGGATTTTCCGCCCTTTGCGTGTTAGAATAGACGAGAATCACAAGAATCATAAGAGAGCGTCAGATGGAAATCAGGAGGTTTTGGATGAAAAAGATCTTGATGATCGGCACAGGGGGAACGATTGCCTCGGAGATCACCGAGTCCGGCCTGACGCCGGGATTTTCTACCGAGGACCTACTGCGGTTTGTCCCGGCCCTTGAACAGATGTGCAGCGTGGACTGCGTTCAGGTGTGCAATATTGACAGCACCAACATGACCCCATCCCACTGGCTGAAGATCGCGTCGGTCATCAAAGAGCAGTATGACCGGTATGACGGGTTTGTGATTTGCCATGGCACCGACACGATGGCCTATACCGCAGCGGCACTGAGTTACCTGATCCAGAACAGCAGAAAGCCGATCCTGCTCACCGGCGGGCAAAAGCCGATCCACATGGAGGGAACTGACTCCAAAAGCAATCTGCTGGACTGCTTTGGCTGCGCCTGTGACGGGCGGATCGGCGGGGTGGCCATCGTCTTTGGCGGGGTTGTGATCGCGGGGACACGCGCGAGAAAAAACTATTCCAAGAGCTTTTCCGCCTTTTCCAGCATCAACTATCCGGTGCTTGGCGTCGTGCGGGAGGGACGACTGATCCCTTATCTCCAGCCGGAGGGCACCTTGAAGCCGATCTTTTATTCTGCGCTGGACCAAAAGGTCGCACTTTTGAAGCTGATCCCCGGCGCGAGCGCAGAGTTGCTGCGGCTTCTGCTGCGGGAGAACGATGCGGTCATCATCGAGAGCTTCGGCGTCGGTGGACTGCCGACCGACGGCGGCTACCTCGAGGCGGTGCGCAGGGCCGCAGAAGAGGGAAAGATTGTGGTGATGACCACACAGGTGCAGAATGAGGGCAGCGATCTCGGCGTCTATCAGGTCGGACATGTCCTGAAGGATGTGCCGGGCGTGCTGGAAGCCTATGATATGACCACCGAGGCGGTGCTTGCCAAATTGATGTGGGCACTCGCCTGTACCAGCCAGCCGGAAGAGATCCGCAGATTGTTTTACACCCCCATCTCAGCTGACCTGCTGGGCGCAGAGCAAGAATGACCAAGCGGCCCGTTTTGCGGGAATTAAGACGATAACAAGAGGGAGAACCATGCGCCAGATCGGCGCGAGGTTCTCCCTCTCCTTGCTATTCGGATGATGTTTGGCTCCCCTCCGCAGGCAGCAGGAGCCAACCGACGTTCTCGATCTGGACCAATTTGCCGTCTGCGGAGAGTTTGGCGGCGAGATCGGGATCGGCAGTGAGATAACCGCAGTCGGGATAGGGAGATTCCCCTTTCAGCAGAACGCTCTGCACCCGAAGCCGCTCCTCTTCGAGCGCCGCAACTCCATAGCCCTCTCTTGAGATGAGCGGCAGATTATTGGAAACGCCGGCGCGGAGCAGCCAACCGCAGAGTGCCCGGTCGTCGTTGGGCTCTAGGAAATAGAGGGTGTGCCGGCCATCCAGAGCGGCAAGAAGGGCATCGCCTTTCTCCTGAATCGATGTCGTCAGCGGCTGATTCAGTTGGTTGTGCTTTTGAAGAAGGGTGGGGGAGAGGTCCACAAGCTGCAGCAGGCACAGAAAAATCAGGGCAAGCCGTGCGCCGCGCCGTTTTGCGGGCAGCCGGATCCAGAGGACGATACAGCTGAGAAATAAAAGGTAATAGACGCCCCAGAACAGTCGGCCGCTTGCCCGGAAAGCGCTGAAAATCGAGAGCAAGAGCTGCGGCAGCGGGACGCGGAGAAGGACATGGCTGAACGCACAGATGACATTGCTCACTGCAAAAATCGTTGAACAGAGGGCGAAGAGCAGCAGAAAAAGGTGCCGCTTTATAAAGGAGAGGGCAGAGAAAAGCAATACGTGACGGGACGTAGAATTCCCCCAAAGCCGAAAAAGCAGAAGAAGCCCGGCGGCGCAAAGGCCGATCAGGACGCCGATGCCCAGATAGTTGAAGCTCTCTAGATTGTTTTCCGCCAGCGCACGGGGCGGAAGGAAGAGGGACCAATCCATCCTGCCCTTGCCGGGAACCCACCAATCGGCATCCAAACTGACGGGATTGAACAGCGCGTTCAGGTTCATTCCCATTGTGCCATAGCCGCTGGTGTTGGAGAACCCGATCTCCAAAAGGCCAAGTGCCTTTGCAAAGAGCAGGCAGCCGCCGGCAGATCCGGTAAAAATGCCCACAGCGCAGACCTTCTGCCGTCCGTGCCGCAGATCCAGTGCGGCAGCGGCGAGAAAGCCGAGCAGCATCGGGGTAAAGTAGAGGTGCAGCCCAACGGAAAACAGCGCCAGGAACCCCTGCCAGATCACCCAGCGCAGCTGGCCCGAGCGCAGAGCGCGAAAGTAGAGCCAGATTGCCAGAAGAAGCATCCAGTGAAAGGAGAGTGAGGTGTGCCGGAAGATCCGCTCCAGCAGAACGGGGGAGAGGCACAGCAGGCCGGCGCCGGCAAAGATGGTGGGGGAATCGTCGGTGAACAAGCTGACCAAAAGACCGCCGCAGAGCCCTTGCAGGGCGAGGTTCAACAGGGCGAGAATCCCCTCATACTGAAAAACTTTGGGCAGGATTGGACTCAGAAGTTTAAAGAAAATCTCGGCCAGAGGAATGCTGTCTGCAAGGCTGGTATAATCGCCAAAGGGATAGGAGATCAGCTTGGAATAGGTCAAAGGAAAGAAGTTGTCGGTGGCCCGATAGGCCAGCCAGCCGGCATACCGCTGGATGATATCAGTTTCGACGTAGCCGTTGAAGATCCATGCGTCGTAGCTGACATTTAGAACGGATGACCCATAGACCAGCAGAAAAAAAGCGGCGCCGAGCAGCGCGCAGCCCAAAAAGATTCTCGTTTTACAGCGATGCATCTTTGCGTTCTCCTTTTGCAGCGCGGGACAAAATGTCATTTTTTCAAGAAATTTAGACAAGAATAGCATAACACAAAGAAGAGAAAAAGTCCCAGAGAATCATTCCGAAAAAACAAAAAACGCATCAGACCGCCAAATGGCTGTTCTGATGCGTTTTGGTGGGCGGTAAGGAACTCGAATCCCTGACCCCCTGCACGTCAAGCAGGTGCTCTACCAGCTGAGCTAACCGCCCATAGATCCGCGCCCTGACCGGGCGACGAGATATATTATATAACGCTTTTTCGATAAAAGCAATACTTTTTTCAAAAAAAATTGCATTCGTTCATTTTTTGCCGTTTTTTCTACAGCAATAGAGAAAAAAGTGTGAAATTGTCGGCACGGGCTGTTTTGGTTGCCCGTAGGACCCCTTTGTGGTATAATATATCGGTTAATAAACTCGGGCAGCCTGCCCTAAAGAACCGGGAGGGTCGCGGATGCGGATTTTGGGGATTGACCCCGGATATGCCATCGTCGGATATGGCGTGGTGGATTATCAGGCGGGCCGATTTGCACCGGTGGAGTACGGCGCAATCACGACGCCGGCCCACACGCTGTTTGAGGAGCGGCTGGTCACGGTCTATGAGGAGATGAAGGAACTGCTCTCGCGGACACGTCCGCAGGCGCTGGCGATTGAGACGCTGTTTTATGCCCATAACCAGAGCACCGTCATCTATGTGGCGGAAGCCCGCGGGGTGATTCTGCTCGCAGCGCGTCAGGCGGGGGTGCCGGTGTTTGAGTAC
>CALXIJ010000001.1 GCA_944388335.1 uncultured Pygmaiobacter sp. | reverse complement strand
AGGGCAGCCAGTTCGAGCAGCCGCTGCTTGAGTTCTCCGGCGCCTGCGCGGGCTGCGCGGAGACCAGCTATGCCAAGCTGATCACCCAGCTGTTCGGCGAGCGGATGTATGTCTCCAACGCGACCGGATGCTCTTCCATCTGGGGCGGCACCGGTGCGACCAGCCCCTACACCGTCAACCGTGATTCCGGCTACGGCGTGACCTGGGCCAACAGCCTGTTCGAGGATAACGCCGAGCATGGTCTGGGCCTTGAGCTGGGCCAGAAGTACATCCGTGACGCGCTCGCGGAGAAGACCCGTGCGCTGATCGCTGTCGAGTACTGCGACGCTGACCTGAAGGCCGCTGCGCAGGCTTGGCTGGATACCATGGATGACGGCGACGCCAATGCTGAGGCCACCAAGAAGTATGTTGCAGAGCTGAAAGAGTCGGTCATCGACGGCTGCAACTGCGAGGCCTGCACCCTTGGCCGCGCGATCCTCGCCGAGAAAGAGTATCTGTCCAAGAAGTCCATCTGGATCTTCGGCGGCGACGGCTGGGCCTATGATATCGGCTTCGGCGGCCTGGATCACGTGCTGGCTTCCGGTGAGGACGTCAACGTGATGGTCTTTGATACCGAGGTTTACTCCAACACCGGCGGACAGGCTTCCAAGGCCAGCCAGATCGGTCAGGTCGCGCAGTTCGCCGCTGCCGGCAAGGCGATTGGCAAGAAGGATCTTGCCCAGATCGCGATGTCCTATGGCTATGTCTATGTCGCGCACATCGCAATGGGCGCCGACTACAACCAGACGGTTAAGGCCATCAAGGAGGCCGAGAGCTATCACGGTCCTTCTCTGATCATCGGCTATGCTCCCTGCGAGATGCACGGCATCAAGGGCGGCATGGGCAACTGCCAGCTCGAGATGAAGCGTGCGGTTGCGGCCGGTTACTGGCACCTGTATCGCTTCGATCCGCGGATGAAGGCCGAGGGCAAGCCCGCCTTCACCATCGATTCGAAGGCGCCGACCGAGAGCTACCTCGACTTCATCAAGTCCGAGAACCGTTATGCTCGTCTGCAGATGGCCTTCCCCGAGCGGGCACAGGTCCTGTTCGAGAAGGCGGTCGAGAAGTCTGCCGACCGTTACGAGTATCTCAAGAAGCTGGAGACCCTCTACAAATAAGGGCTGTTCCAGCTTGAAGATCGCTCCCTAAAAATTGGGCGCCCCCTCCGGATTCCGGCGGGGGCGCCCGTTTTTTATTCTGATCCACCACAATGAGAAAGAATCCTCGCATCCTGAAAGATACGGGGATTCTTTCTTTTTTTATCGCGTTCTCAGATTGTCTTGACAAAGATCTATCGCAGTGCTATACTCAAAACACAATATCGCACTACGATGTATCGCAGTAAAAATTTATATAGGGAAGAAAGAAGGAGGGACAGATCGTTGGACCCGCATCTCAAAAAAGTTTATGTCCCGATGACCGAAACCGCCTTTTACATCCTGCTCTGCCTGCGGCGGGAAAACCACGGCTACGGCATCTTGCAGCAGACCGAAGCGATGACCGGCGGCGAGATCCGGCTGAGCCCGGGGACCCTTTACGGCAGCCTATCCAAGATGGAAAAGGACGGGCTGATCGTCTTTGTCCGAGAGGAGGACAAGCGCCGGATCTACCGTCTCACCGCGCTGGGGGAGGAGCTTCTGACGCTGGAGAAGAAGCGGATTGCACGGCTCTATCGCAATATGCAGGAGGCAGATTGAGATGAAGAACACAAAGACCGAATTTCGCTATTTTACCATTGCAGACTGGAAAGAGGAGGAGGCCTATCTGCGCCGCCGGCACCAAGAGGGGTGGCGGTTTGAAAAGGTGACCTTTCCGGGGATCTATCGGTTTATCCGATGCGCGCCGGAGGATGTCATCTATCAGCTCGACTACAACCCTGAGGGCCTTGCTGATCGCGGGGCCTATCTGCAGCTCTTTTCGGACTGCGGTTGGGAGCATCTGCAGGACTATGTCGGCTACAGCTATTTTCGCAAGCCGGCCTCCGCAATGCAGGGCACAGAGGAGGAAATCTTCTGCGATGACGCTTCTCGACGGGCGATGCTCTTGCGGGTGCTGCGCCGCCGCCTGCCGCCTCTGATCCTGCTCTTTTTCCTCATAATCCTCCCCAACTTCCTGCTCTGGGATCGGGAACCCGCCGTTCGGCTGCTCTTTGGGCTGCTCGGTGCGGTGTATCTGGTACTCATTCTCCGCTTTCTGCTCTGCTGGCGGCGTCTGAGGGGAGATTGACCCCCGTCCGGCCCCCGTGGTAGAATGAGGACAGAAATTGAGTCGGGCGGCGGCTTTTTCCATTTTTCTTCTAAAAAAACTGCCGCCGGCCTTTTTCACCGAAAGGAGAGGATTGCTATGCTGGATGCGAAGAATGTAAAAATCGGCTTTATCGGCTTTGGAAATATGGCACAGGCGATGGCCGCCGGCCTGCTGCTGCGGCAGGCGGTACGGCCCGGGCAGCTCTATGCCTGTGCAAAAAACTGGGAAAAGCTGCGCGGCAACACCGAGCCGCGGGGGATGCATCCCTGCCGTGACGCGGCCGAGCTGGTCAACAGCTGTGACCTTGTGGTTGTCGCGGTCAAGCCCTATCTCGTTGCCGATGTCCTCGCCCCGGTCAAGGAGCAGCTGGCGGGCAAGATTGTAGTATCGGTTGCCGCCGGCAAACCCTTTGCCGCCTATGAGGAGATCCTCGCGCCCGGCACCCATCACCTGAGCACTGTCCCCAACACCCCGATCTCGGTGGGCGAGGGGGTCATCGCCTGCGAGAGCCGCCACTCGCTGAGCGAGGAAGAGTGGGCGCTCTTCTGCGACATTTTCGGCAAGGCAGCACTGATCGTGCCGGTGGATACCGCCCAGCTGAGCATCGCCGGCACCCTCGCCGGCTGCGGTCCGGCCTTTGCGGCGATGTTTATTGAGGCACTGGCCGACGGCGCGGTCAAGCAGGGGCTGCCCCGCGCGCTGGCCTACCAGCTGGCCAGCCAGATGGTGGTCGGCACCGGCAAGCTGCAGCTTGCCACCGGCACGCATCCCGGCGCAATGAAGGACGCGGTCTGCTCGCCCGGCGGCACCACCATCGTCGGGGTCGCGGAGCTGGAGCGCCGCGGATTCCGCGGCGCGGTCATCGACGCGATCGACGAAATCGAGCGCCGGTAATTTTCAAAAGTCAGACGCTGCCTTCCCGCTGTCTGATCGCTTGCTGAAGAGTCAATAAGGCAAAAATGAAATGGGGGGATCAAGATTCCCGGACAGATCCGAGAATTCTGATGCCTTGCCCGCAAAAGCACCCGGTTTTGTGTGTGTTTTACACAAAATCTGGTGCTTTTTTACTGAAAATTCACATTGAGAGCATCTCAAAAATGCCTTCCGCGCTTTGTACTGAGATGCCATTCTGTGTTTTTGGGGGCGATCTCTTTTTTATCCCTTTTATGCCGATGTTTTGCTATGCCCCCTCTTCTTTGTGACGGATCCGTCACGTTATTCTCTGCCGCGGATGGTATAATATCGACAAGGAAGATAAAGTGTTGTGTTGTTCCTTTTCTTTTTGGAATAACAGCATACTTCAAAAATCTAAAGGAGGGGAAACGATGAAGCTGCTTTTGGTGGAGGATGAGCCCGCAATCGCCGAGCCGCTCTGCCTGCTGCTGCGGGGGGAATCTTGGCAGGTGTTCCGCTCCGAGACCGTCTTTGGCGCCCTTTCGCTGCTGGAGCAGCAGGCCTTCGACGCAGCGGTGATCGACCTTGGTCTGCCGGACGGGGATGGGCTGACCGTCTGCCGCGCCGCGCGCAGAGCCGGGGACGCTGCCATCGTGGTGCTGACCGCTCGGGCGGATGAGGCCAGTGCGGTCATCAGCCTTGACGCCGGGGCGGACGACTATATCATCAAACCGTTTCGCGCGCGGGAACTCATCAGCCGGCTGCGGGCGATTCTGCGCCGTCGGGGGGAGACGGTGCGGCAGCTCGGCGCGCTCGAGCTGGATCCCCGGGCCGCACAGGTGCGCTGCGGGGGAGAGCTGCTCTTTTTGACCGCGCAGGAGTATCGGCTGCTGCTCTTCTTTGCGGCCCATCCGGGCCAGCTTCTGACCCGCGACCAGCTGCTTGCCGCCCTCTGGGATCAGGGGGGCAGTTTTGTCAACGACAACACCCTCACCGTCACGGTCAAGCGGCTGCGGGAAAAACTCGTCGCGCCCGGCGCACCTCGGATTGTGACGGTGCGGGGGATGGGGTACCGGCTGGAGGTGGAGCAAAATGTATAGCAAAGAGGTCTGGCTCCTCACCGCCGGGATGACCGCACTGACCCTTGCCGCCGCTGCCGCCGGCTGGTTTTTCTGGGGGATCGCCCCCGCGCTGGGGCTCCTCTTGCTCGGCACTGCGCTGAGCGGCATCTGTGTGGCGTTCACCCTCTGCCGCTACCGGCGGATCGCGGCGCTCTCCCGCTACCTCGCCGGGGTCTATGCCGGGGAAGAGGCGGTGGATATCCGGGACCAGCGGCCGGGGGAGCTGGGAGCGCTGAAGGACGACCTCTACAAGATCACCGTGCTGCTGCGCCGACAAGCCCGCGATCTTGCCCGGCAGAAAGAGTTTCTCACCCGCACGCTGGAGGATATCGCGCACCAGCTCAAAACGCCGCTGGCTGCCATCAGCCTCGAGACCGAGGTCTGGCAGAGCCCCGGCATCTCTCCCGCTGAGAAGGACGGATGCGCTGCGCGGGCCGCCGCGCAGGTTGAGCGGATGGACTGGCTGGTCAAGACGCTGCTCAAGCTCAGCCGGTTGGAGGCGTCCGCCGTCCCGTTTGAGCCAAAATCCCTGCCCGCCGCCGCGCTGATCGAGCAGGCATCGGCCGGGCTCACGGGCCTCATGCAGCAGCGCGGGGTTGCCCTCACCGTCAACTGTCCCCCGGATGCCCTCTGCCGCTGCGACCCCGGCTGGACCGCCGAGGCGCTGGCAAATCTGATCAAAAACGCCGCCGAACACACCCCCGCAGGGGGACGTGTGGCCCTCTCCTTCCGCTCCACCGTTCTCTTCGACGAGTTCGTCGTCTCGGATACCGGCGGCGGCATTTCGCCCGAGGCGATGCCGCACCTGTTCGAGCGGTTCTGGCGGGGACCGGACTCCCCGCCGAACTCGGCCGGAATCGGCCTGCCGCTGGCCCGGGCGATTGCCGAGGGGCAGAAAGGCAGCCTGACCGCCGAAAATTCCCCCGACGGCGCGCGCTTCTCCCTGCGTCTCTATCGGTGACAAAACCGTCATTTCCCCGTCACCGGGATGTCATCTGGAATCGCTATCCTTTTGACATACGGCGGGAGAATCTGCCCGCCGACTCCCGGCCTTTGCCGGACAAGGAGGAAACACTGATGTCCTATTTAAAGGTAACCGATCTCTGCCGCAGTTTTGGCGAGGGGGAATCCCGGGTTGAGGCGCTGCGCGGGGTCTCGTTTGAGCTGCAGCGAGGGGAGTTTGTCGCGATCATGGGCCCCTCCGGCAGCGGCAAATCCACCCTGATGCATCTGCTGGGCGGGGTAGACCGCCCCACCAGCGGTTCGATCGAGCTGGAAGGGGTCTCCCTCACCGAGCTGTCGGAGGAAAAGCGGACCCTCTTCCGCCGGCGTCAGATCGGGCTTGTCTATCAATTTTACAATCTGGTCCCGCTCTTGACCGTGCGGGAGAACATCGCGCTGCCGCTGCTGCTCGACGGCCGCAGCCCGGCGCCCGGACAGCTGGAAAAGCTCGCAGAGACGCTGGATCTCTCGGACAAGCTGAACGCCTATCCCCATCAGCTCTCGGGCGGGCAGCAGCAGCGGGCCGGCATCGGGCGGGCGCTGATCACCTGTCCGGCGCTGCTTTTGGCGGATGAGCCGACCGGCAACCTCGATTCGGCCAACACCCGGCAGGTGATGGCGCTGCTGCGGGGATTCCATGAATCGATGGGGCAGACCATCCTGATGATCACCCATGACCGGGATCTCGCGCTGCAGGCCCAGCGGATCCTGACCCTCGAGGACGGCAGGATCATCCGAAATGAGGTGAACCGATGAAAGCGATCTGGTTCATCACCGTCCGTCAGCTTCGCCGGGGCGGCTGGCGCAGCGCTCTCGCGCTCGGGGCGGCACTGCTCTCGACCATCCTGCTCTCGGGCACCCTGCTCGGCGGGCAGGCGCTTTTTGACCTGCTGGTTTCCGACCCGGAGAACATGGGTCCTCTGGGGATATTGGTGCGAGGAGCCGCGGGGATTGTTGTCCTCTTTCTGCTGCTCGCCACCGGGGTGCTGATCCGCAGCAGCTTTTCCGCGTCGCTCGCCCAGCGGGTGCGGATGCTGGGACAGCTGGCCAGTGTCGGGGCGACCCGCCGTCAGCTGCGCGCGAGCGTCTACCTCGAGGCGGCGGCACTGGGACTCATCGCAATTCCGGCGGGGCTGCTCTCGACCCTGATCGGCCTCGGGGTCACCTTCGCCTTTCTCAACATCAATGCATCTTTTGTCGAACAGTTCGGCCGGCTGCAGCTGCCTCTTTCACCGGCGCTGCTCGGCTTTTGCGCCCTTGTCGCGCTGATTGACCTGCTGCTCGCCGCCCATGGCCCGGCACGGCAGGCGTTCCGTGTTGAGCCGATGGCTGCGCTGCGCCGCCCGGCGGATGCCGGCTCTCCCCGCAGGGTCCTGCGCTGGCGCCCCGGCGCCGAGGCGCCGAGGCAGCTGGCCCGGCGCAGCCTTGCCCGGGCGGGCGCGCGGTTTCGCCCTCTCGCCGCCGGCATCGCCGCCTGTGTCGCGGTGCTGGTGGTCTGCACCGGCTTTGTGGATGCGGTGAACCGCGCCTATGACGCAGATGTCCCGACCTACCGGTATCGGGTGGACATCTGGGGATCCGGCGGCACCCGGCCGGATGCGATCCTCGATGAGATCAGCAGCTGGGAGGAAAATCCGCTCATCACCGAGGAGACCGAGTACTGGTCCCAGTTTGGAGTAACCATCACCTACATTCTGGAGGATGAGGATTTTCTCGACTGGTACGGCGCGCCGCTTGAGCCCCGGGAGGGGGAGATCCCCTGTGTCGAGGCCGCTGCGGGTTCCACTCTGCCGGCGGAAGAGAGGATACCGATCTACCAGAACTTCACCACCGTTCTCGTTGACAGCTGCGATACCCCATTGCCTTACGGGGCCGGACCCGCGCCTTATACCGCGAGAAACTGCGCGGTTCGGGTCACCAGCCGCAGCGCGATGGAGGCGGTGACCGGCAGCGAGAATTTCACACCGGATGATCGCTCTTTTCTGATCTACGCCGACCCCGAGAGCGGCGCTGCGCTGACCGACAAGCTCAACACCCTTTTCGCGCAGAAGGGATTTTATCAGTATGTAATCTCCGACTGCACCCCCGGCTCGGAATGGGCGCAGCGGCGGATCGCGATCCCGCTGCTGCTGGGCGTCTTTTTTGGCGGCTTTCTCGTGCTGGTGCTCGCCTTCTGCGCCGCCGGGGTCCTCGGCACGGTGGGCGGTGCTCTGACGCTGCGCCGCCGGGAGCTGGCACTGCTGCGCTCGGCCGGTGCGACCCTCGCTCAGCTGCGGCGGATGCTGGCGCTCGAAGCGGTCAGCTATACTGCCGCCGGGGTGCTGATCGGTCTGCCCGCCGGGCTGCTCTTCCTCTCAGGGGTGGGCAACATCCTCTGGACCGGGCTGTTTTCCATCCTCTCCCCGCTGCCGATCCTCACGGCGGTCGGCGGCGCGGCACTGGTCTGCGCACTCGCCCTCGCGCTGAGTCTTGCCAGCCTGCGCCGGCTCTCGATCACCGAGGCGCTCTCGATCGGGGAGTGACGCCGCCCTTCCAATCCGTCCCGCAGGGATGCTCGCCCCTCTTTTTCCCCGCTTTTCTTCCCATTGCACCGGTTGACTTTCTTTTCGGGATGCGATAGATTAAAATCAGGAAACTGCAAGGGGAGGGATCGCCGTCGAAGGCCGTAAAACGAATGCTTCTGGGGATCTTCTTTGTCCTGTTGGGGATCTTCTGCACCCTCTTTTCGGTCTCTTTTTCCGGATTTGAGCTGCTGGAGCTCGTCGCCCTCTTCTCCCCGCTGCTCGGGCTGGGTCTGGTGTTGTTTGGATTTTTTTCCAAGGATTGATCTTTATTTTGGCAGATATCTTTTTGGATATCTGCCGTTTTCTTTTTTAAGCTGTTATTATTTTCTTTTTTCGCTTCTCCTTTGGAATTTTATACATTGGGTCTATCGCCCCATTCCGGGATATGTTAGAATAGAGATGTATTCTTTGTGAGATGGGGGAGTATCCATGAACGCCAAGCGGATCCAAAACCTGATGCTTGATCTTGTCTACGATGTCGTCGGCAGTCTGATCTTCGGCCTCGGCCTTTACACCTTTGCGCGGGAGGGCGGCTTTGCCACCGGCGGCTTCTCCGGTCTCGGACTGATGCTCAACCATCTGACCGGCCTGCCGATCGGTATGTTGACCTTGCTGCTCAACATCCCGCTGATTATCCTCAGCTACCGCACACTGGGCCGCTTCTTTCTGCTCAAAACCCTCAAGACAATGATCATCCAGACCCTGATCCTCGATCTCGTGATGCCGCTTTTCCCGACCTACCGTGGCAACCCGCTGATTGCCGCCCTCTTCACCGGCGTGCTGATGGGCGCAGGCCTCGGCATCATCTATATGCGGGGCTCCTCGACGGGGGGCAGCGACTTTCTGATCCTCTCGCTGCACAAGGTGCTGCCGCACCTCTCGGTCGGCCAGTTCTCCCTGATGATTGACTTTGTCATCCTGATCCTCGGCGCTCTGGTCTACGGCAACATCGATGCGGCGCTCTACGGGCTGATCTCCACCTTTGCCTGCAGTCAGGTGATGGACCGGGTTCTCTACGGTGCGGGCAGCGGCAAGATGGCAATCATCATCACCAACCATGGGATGGAGACTGCACAGGCAATCAGCGACGAGATTGAGCGCGGTTCCACCCTGATCAAGGCAATCGGCACCTATTCGGGCGACGGGCGGGATATGCTGCTGTGCGCCTGCAGTAAAAACCAGATCTTCAAGGTCCGCGCCGCCGCCCATAAGGTGGACGAGCGGGCAATGGTGATGATCACCGAGGTGGACGAAGTGTACGGCGAGGGGTTTAAATCCCCGGAGGAGAAAAAATAAAGTCCATTCCCCGCAGCCTTTCGGCGCTGCGGGGTCTTTTTTGCCCTGCGGCTGTCCCCAAAAAGGGGTGGCGGAGCGCTTTTTTCCTCTTTTTGAG